>NZ_VOYP01000092.1:0-2188 GCF_013420235.1 Acinetobacter sp. YH01022
TCTTGCGCCCCAACGCCCAGGGACGCATCTGATTCTCGACCCAATTATTGCAAATAGGTAGATTGCCATCATCCAGATAGCGGCTTAAAGCTGGCCAACGCTTCAGAGTGTAATTGATGGCCTTGGCGGTGGGAGAACTCGATGGCACTGTCAGATGATGTTGGTTGAGCCATTCATATAGTTGTTGCATCACCGGTTGGCTATGCTGTTGTCGGTATTCGCGGCGGTCTTCCGCTGTACCATCGGTCTTTTTCCTGAGTTCTGCTTCTATCGCATACAGTTTCTGAATCAGCACCAATGCCTGTTCAGCGACCTGACTTTTCCCAGTTACATGCAGTTCATGGAATTTACGACGTGCATGTGCCATGCAGCCCACCTCAATGACATGGCCTGATTTAAAGCGTGCTTTATAACCACTGTAATCATCACAAACCAGATGACCCTGCCAGTCTTTCAGGAACTCTTCAGCATGCTGGCCAGAACGGCTATCCTGAAAGTCATAGATCACTGCCTGAACTGGATTGTACTGTGTGGTGGCATAGGCCCAGACATAACCTTTCTTCGGTTTTTTCTCATTCTCACCCATCCGCATGATGGTGACCGGTGTTTCATCTGCATGCAGCACCTGCTGTTGCAGTACCACCTCTTTTAAGGCATTGGCCAGAGGTTCCAGTTCCACACCGCAGCGACCTATCCAGTCAGATAACGTTGATCTGGATAAATCAATACCCGCCCGCTGATAGATCAGACGTTGACGGTACAGCGGTAAATGATCGGCATACTTCGATACCAACACATGGCTGAGCAGTTCAGGTGAAGCAATGCCTTTATCAATCACATAGGCGGGCATTGCTTGCTGAGTCAGGGTGTCACACTGATCACAGACCCATTTACCACGCACATGCTGTTCCTTATAGAACTTTGCCGGTCTGAAATGCAGTTTTTCACTGACATCTTCGCCGATACGACGGAGTTGGCAGCCACAACTGCATTGGGTTGATGCAGGTTCATGCTCAATACGGATGGTGTGTAGATGATCTGGCAGCAGTCGACGTTTAGGTTTATTGGTTTTGGCTTTGTGTGTCGCTGCATCGGTTTTATCTGCATTTAATCGTTCTAATTCCAGATCAACAGCAGCAATATCTTCTTCAACCGCTTCATCCCATAGGTGGATTTGTTTTGCGGTGAGATGTTCGTTTTTACTGCCGAATTTGTGCTGTTTAAATAGTGCGAGTTCATGCTCGTATTTTTGATTGAGAATAGAAAGATGTTGAACTTTAGAATCTAATTGCTGATTGGTGACTTCAAGATGTTGAACTCTGGCATCTAATTGCTGGTTTGATTGTGCTAGAGACTGATGCTGCATCGCCAACTGCCGGGTAAATTCCAGCAGTTGTTCATGGGTCAGTTGGCTTAAGTCAGGCAGCGTATTCATGACCGCAGTATGCCTGAGGTCATGAGAAGAATGAAATAGAACGTTTGGAGAATAGCAGAATGGAACAGCCTGGTTTAAAGCATCGTCACCACCTGCTGTCGTCCAATGCGCTGCCAGGGCAAACCTTGGATCAGTGCCTGTAACTGTTCCGGGCTGAGGGCCACGGTTTCACCTTGGTGAACTTGAGCCCAGTGAAATTTGCCCTGTTCCAGCCGCCGGGCACACAGCCAGATGCCCAGTCCATCATGTACCAGTACTTTCATGCGATGGCCACGTTTATTACAGAACAGGTAAGCACAATGCGGTTTGATGTAGCCAAAGGCTCTCACCACCTGAGCCATGGTCGTATCCATACCTGCACGCATGTCCATGGGCTGAGTAGACAACCAGATTTCATCAATGCGGATCATGTTGCCAGTGCCTTGAGTAATTCTGCCAAGGCAGGTATTTCTGATGTCTGCCATTTTAGCTGAATATCATTATTCGTATGAGGCACGGTGATACACAACGTGATCCTCTCATCAATAGGTTGGCTGATTGCAGCAGTGTAAGGCAAAGCAATAAATGCTGGATTCACATGAGTAGGATCCTGCACGGCACCCTCATGATGGCTGAAGATCCTGATCCAACGACTGACAAGGTTGGCATTAATACTATGTTGCAGTGCGACCGAAGCGATCGAGGTATTAGGATTTTTACAGGCATTGACAATACTGAGTTTGAATTCTTTGCTGTATGTTCTGCGTTTTTTAG
>NZ_VOYP01000093.1:0-2052 GCF_013420235.1 Acinetobacter sp. YH01022
GCTGATACCAAGTGCCTTGGCCGCATGCCGAAAATTCAGATGCTCGGCGACGGCGATGAACTGAACAAGGGAAATGAGCGGTATCCTGCCAGACAGGATACCGACATTCACGAGGTTTCGATGGTTAGTGCGCCGCATCGGAGCGGGCCTGCTACCAGTCGTCGGTTAGACGACTGGCGACTTCTCGGTGGCAGCCCCACGGAGCCGAAGGAGCACCAGCCCCAACGAAACCAGTACCGCCATCGCCGTGGCGTAACAGATCACGGGCCACGCTGTGTCACCGTTTAAAAGTGCCACCGCCAATGTCCCGACAATGCTGACTATCAGGCTTTGAACGCAGAAGTAGAACGCGACCGCTGATCCCGCGATGTCGTCGAACTCTGCCAAAGCGCCGTTCGCGGTAACGGACACCGTGAAGACAATACCGACCGCGACAACCCACATCGGTAGGATGAAGGTGAGGAATGACGGCGAGCCGTAAAGTTCGCCGATCCCCAACAGGACCGCTCCGCAAACAAGCAACGCCATCCCACGCGCCACGCATCCTGCGATGCCCCATCTGGCGACAAAGGACTTCGCGAAACGGGTTGTCACGATCATTACAAGCGCGACAGTGGCGAAGGCAAAGCTGAATCCGATCTCGGAATATTCCGCTTGGCCTATGAGCACACGGGGAGCCGTCGAGAAGAAGACGAAGTAGGTGCCCATACCGGCGCTAAAGCCGACAGTGTAAACCCAAAAAGCCGGACTCGCGAAGATCGGCAAGACAGATCGGCGCGTCTTGACTTGATCCAGAGGGCGGGTTTCGTGCCACCTGAAACCCGCATTTAGGAGTGCGAGCATCGCCAGTATAGCCAAAGTAATGAATATCGCCTGCCATCCCAAGAACTCGCCGATCAATACTCCGGCGATAGGGCCGAGCGCAGGCACGAACGCCAGCATCGAACTGAAAAGGCCGTAGATGACGACACCCTCAGGACGGTTGGCATAAACGTCGCGAACCGTCGCGAACGTCGCCACCAGCATGGCCGACGCGCCCACTGCTTGAAGTAGACGGAAAGCGACAAAGGCCGGTGCAGTTGAAGACCAAGCTGCTCCCAGAGACGCAATGACGAAAGCCGTTGCGCCCGCAAGTAGAATTGGCCGTCGCCCGATTCTGTCTGAGAGCGGACCAAAAATCACCTGGCCCACGCCGAGCATCACCATATAGAGGCTCAACGTGAGTTGGATCATAGCGGGCGTCGTGTTCAGGATGCCGGGCATCGCTGGAACGACAGGGAGA
This sequence comes from Acinetobacter sp. YH01022, assembly GCF_013420235.1. Lineage (NCBI taxonomy): Bacteria > Pseudomonadati > Pseudomonadota > Gammaproteobacteria > Moraxellales > Moraxellaceae > Acinetobacter > Acinetobacter sp. YH01022. Next base: position 1,283 of record NZ_VOYP01000093.1, read on the forward strand.
TAAATATCCATCGCCAGTGAAGCGAGGATGTCGAAAGGAGCCATCAGCAGCAGTGCTGCCGGCAGCGTATAGGCCCACGCGGGGCGTGTGGTGGTCATGACGAATCAACCCTCGATTAAGGAATACCGGGCGACGTCTGCTCGTCAGCAATCAGATGAGACTAGCCTTACAGAGCGCCGCAACAACAATACTGGTTGTTGCGGCTTACTTGTCTGCTGACTTGGAATTTCCCATCTGATTACTCCACGCTTACGAATATGAATTGCTACATTTTATCCGATTATCTTTTGCTTCGCAATGCGGCATGGGCGCACTCAGCGTTCCAGCCCCCTCTGCCGCCCTAAATGCTTGCTCCAATGCATCGAGCACCATATCTGTATTCATCCGTGTCGATACTTTCCATCCAACAATTGCTCGTGAGAACACATCAATAATAAATGCAGTATAAACCCAGCCTGAATTTGTTTGAATATACGTAAAGTCACTCACCCACAGTTGGTCAGGATGATCAGCAGTAAAATTACGTTTTACCAAGTCATCCGCTCGTTTTTGATCATCTCGGCTACGGGTGGTTTGTTTGTTCTTACCACGCCAAACACCTTTTATACCTAGCTTTTGCATTAATCGAGCAACAGTACAGCGCGCAATAATATAGCCTTCACGTTTCAGTTTTTGCCAGACTTTACGTACACCATACCGACCTGAACTTTCCTTCCAAATTCGTTTAATCTCCTCAGCATGATGCAAGTCATGTAAATCTCGCTTTGCTC
>NZ_VOYP01000094.1:0-2050 GCF_013420235.1 Acinetobacter sp. YH01022
TGTACACAGTGCACTGGGTTATGTATCGCCTTTTGAGTTTGAAGCAATGTACTATGATAAGATTAACCCGTTAGGTCAGGTGGCCTAACTTAAATAAAAAAGTCTCCGACAAACCCGGTACGGTTCAAACCTACAATGCAGTCCAACTTTAATAAGACTTTATTCGTTTCAGAATGATCTTACGCTTCCTATTCCATAAAGAAAAAATAAAATTATGTTTAGTAGCAGATTAAAATCGATTTTATCGTCTATTTTTCAATTATAAATTTTATATTTTGTTATATTATAACCTATGTAATGTCCATAAAAGTGTAGTGAAGTGCTCATGATGTTGGGAAGATTGCTGGGGTTATCAGCAATCTTGTTACAGATCGCTGTGTTCCTGCAGCCTTTATTACCAGAAAAACACAGTGTTTTTTCGGTATGTAAAACTGTTGCCGCAGCATTACATCTGGAAGTTACTAACGTTCTCCCACACCACAGCTTCGCAACATCACATCCGCATAGCAATCAAGCCAGCGGAGCAGACCAAAATCCTGCACATGTCTTCACACATGTGCAGGATCGGCATGAACATCAAGAGCGGGATGATGCACATACCGGTCATGACTGCCAGTTTTGCCTGGTGCACAGCTATACCCTACCGCTACTCGATACCAAACTCAGACTAGTACTGATCAGAACTCAGACCTTACTGCAGTTCTTCAGTACATTTGTCCCATATACGCTGTCCCTACCTGATCTGTGGTTCCTGATTCCTCAGGGTCGTGCTCCTCCTTTAACACTCATCCACTAAATCAGCAGATATGGTATTGCTGAGCAGTCTGCCGCAGTTTCCGATATGGCTGAAAATATTCATCTATCCAGAACATGTGAGCAGCTCACAATTAGCATCTTCAGTCACAGTGATCCTATCCGTAATAATGAATATGGCTTTTAATTTATCTGTATTCAAATTTATTTGAAATCCGGCTGTCACAGTCTCAATGACCTTTGGATTTTTCAAAGTGTTATTACAACTTTCTAGTATATCGATAAGGAGGAGACAATGATGAATCTACTTCAGCACGATCAGGCACATCTCCCAAAAAGTGATTTTAATAGCAGCTGTTGTCTGGATTTAGCACAACAAACTGTAAGGATCCGGCAAGCTCTCAATATTTCACAGACAGAACTAGCATCGAAACTGTGTATTTCCGCCCGTACCCTAGAAAGTTGGGAACGTGGAGTTCGTCATCCCTCAAGCTCAGCCCAAGCCTTGTTAAAACTCTTTATCAAGTCACCTCAGTTTGTTTTGGAAAATCTTGCTTGAATGGTATTAGCTATGTTTTTAAATAGTTTTTGTCACTACAAGTTTAACTTATGAATCATCATGAACCGATGCATACCTATAAAGAGCAGTAGTATCGGTTTGGTTTGGAGAAATCTTTATGGTAATTGTAATTACATCACAGAACCGACGTCATATTACTCCGCATGCCGGGAAATGCCGAAAATTCTGGAAATATGAGCTCAAAGATGGGAAAGTTATGGACAAACAGCTCATTGAGGTGGAGAAAGAAGCATCATTTTCTCAGTCGGGTGAGGTACTAGAAAAACTGTTACCTATGGACATGTTCATAACCACAGGGATGGGTGACAGATTGCGAGAAAAACTCAAAAATATTGGTGTACATGTTATTGTGACGGATGAAATTGATCCTGATAATTTTATTAACAGTTTACTTTAACTCGCCTATGAATAAAATCTAAAACCATAGCTAAAGTTTCCATTAAAAGTTAGTGGGAACTTTAGCTAATAAAATACATCTTACTAACTGCTATTTAATCAAAAAATTAAATTGCCTAGGCTTAAAATAAGTTGACACGATATTTCATATAAATACCTGATGAATTTCATCAGGTGTTTTTGATTTGTAAAACAGAGGTGGATCAGGAAATTTGAACAACACCTATAAGTGATATTTTGCTCCCCAAATGATGTTATAAACATCAATATATGGAGTATTTTATGGCACGTAGACCAAGAAGAAATCATTCAAATGATTTT
>NZ_VOYP01000095.1:0-1964 GCF_013420235.1 Acinetobacter sp. YH01022
AATGCCTTTGTGCACTGGAAAATGGGATGTTTACCATCGGTTGGATAATGGGAGCCGGATGAGCTGAGAGGTTCATGTCCGGTTCTGCGAGGGGCTAAGGGTGAAATTCCCTTGGTCTACTCACCCAGTCTACAATGCTGTCGGTCAGTTCTTTGCTATGCAGGGCCTGGTTTAAATCACGGATGCTGTCTACGCTTAAATCAAATTCATCTTTTAAAATTGAAGTGCTGATTTTTTCTGCAAATGCTGTATTCATAGGGTTATTCCTGTTTTCTATTCTGGGTCATTCTTAGGCGGCTTGATCTGCACTGCGTTGCCAAACATATAAGGTGGCTGGTTCTGGCTCCCAGACCTTGGCTTTGTCAATATTCGGCAATGATGCCAAGGCTTGATATTCGGAAGCCATGGCCACATAGTCATCGGTTTCTGCCAACACGGCCGGTTTACAGGCAATCGGATCGCGGATCACGGCAAAACCGTTTTTGGTGCCAATCGCGAAGGTAAAGAAACCGTCCAGATCGTCCAATGCATTGTTCAGTGCTTCTGCCAGAGAATCCCCTTGCTGTAAACGCCAAGTCAGATAGCCTGCAGCCACTTCGGTATCGTTATCTGTTTCAAAGCTGATGCCTTCACGTTTTAACTCCTGGCGTAAACGGGCGTGATTAGACAGAGAACCGTTATGTACTAAACATAAATCAGCGCCGGTAGAAAATGGATGACTGCCTTCCATGGTCACTGCACTTTCAGTGGCCATCCGGGTATGACCGATAATGTGACTGCCTTTCATATTCGCTAAACCGAAACGCTCAGAAATTTCGACCGGCAAACCCATGCCTTTAAGAATTTCGATGCTTTGACCGACACTCATGATCTTGAGCTGTGGGGCAATTTTGCCAATCGCCGCGCGCACTGTTTGTTCATCAGATTTTGCTTTAATGACTGCAGCCGTGGCGTTTTGGAACCAGTCCATGTCGGTGTTCAGTTCCGCTTTCAGTGCTTCTGCAAATGCAGACCAGTCAAATTCATCTTCAACCGACTGCAAGGTGAGTTTGACCCAGCCCTCAGACACTTCGTCACCATAAATGGCAAAGCCTGCGCTGTCAGGACCACGCCCGGTCATCGACTCCAGCATCGGTTCAAACAGTTTACCGAGTTGTGATTCCAAAGCTGGATTTTTTAAGTATAAGCCTACGATTCCGCACATAATTGTTCTCCGCTAAATGCTCTTTTTAATTCATGTCCTAGGGACGCTATGGGGTGAAAATAAAGTTTAGAAAAATTCGGTATAGCGCTGAATTTCCCAATCTGAAACATGGCGGCTGTATTCAACCCATTCCATGCTTTTTTGCAGGATGAATTCGTCAACTATTTCAGCACCGAGAGTTTCTCTAAACAGCGGATCTGCTTTTAGAGCCTCGACAGCTTCTTTCAGGGATTGAGGCAGGGTGCCAATACCACGTGCAGCAATTTCTTCCAAACTCAAGGTATACAGGTTTTCATTGCATGCAGGTGGCGGGGTCAGTTCACGTTCAATACCGTCTAAGCCGGCAGCAATAATCGCTGCAGAAACCAAATAAGGGTTGCAACCGGCATCCGGCAAACGCAGTTCAATACGGCCATAAGGGATACGAACCATGGCGGAGCGGTTATTTGAACCATAGGCAATAAATGCCGGTGCCCAGGTCGAACCTGAAAGGGAGCGACCCACCACCAGGCGCTTATATGAGTTCACAGTTGGGGCACAGAAGGCACACAGGGCCGGACCATGCTCAAGCAACCCTGCAATAAAGTGATAGGCCATTTTTGACAAGCCCATGCCTTGCGGATCACTGTCATCATTAAATAACCCTAGTTACGGATAAGCTAAATTTCTAACGACATGAATTTTTGGCTTATTCTTCTGACAGAGTTGATAAGCACATAAAGATGAAAATATGCCTGCTAGAAAACCGGAAATAGTCCGA
>NZ_VOYP01000096.1:0-1955 GCF_013420235.1 Acinetobacter sp. YH01022
TGTTAGCGGCAGTGTAAAAATGACCCCCTAATGGCATTTAAAAACTGACCCCCTTGGTTAATATAGCGGTCATTTTGGACTGCTCAACATGTTAACTTTGGAGCAAGCAGTGACAATCCAAATACTTCATCAGCAAGGTAAATCTATTAAAGCCATTACTCGTGAACTGGGGGTGTCCAGAAATACCGTACGTAAATATTTACGGCAAAACACCACACCTCAGTATCAGCGTATACAGCCTAGAATAAGTATCCTTGACCCATATAAACCCTATTTACTCCAACGTGTAAACGCAGCTCATCCTGAATGGATTCCTGCTGTTGTGCTCTACCAGGAAATTTTAAGGTTGGGATATCCAGGAAAGATCAGGATCTTGAGGGAATATCTTGCAACATTAAAACCAGTTGCTAAACCGGAACCGATCATTCGTTTTGAAACCCAACCTGGCCAACAAATGCAGGTAGATTTCACGACAATTCGACGCAACAACACGACTTTAAAAGCCTTTGTCGCAACATTAGGCTATTCCAGAGCGACTTTCGTGAAATTTTATGATCATGAACGTACCGATGCATGGATCGATGGTCTAGAAAATGCATTTCAGTTCTTTGCAGGAGTACCTCAGGAAATCCTGTTTGATAACGCTAAAACGATCATGATTGAACGGGATGCCTATCAGGAGGGGCAGCATAAATGGAATCCCAAACTGCTCGACTGCGCCAAGAAATACAGCTTTCGTCCTCGCGTATGTAAGCCCTACCGTGCACAGACCAAAGGCAAAGTTGAACGCTTTAATGGATACCTCAAATCAAGCTTTATTGTGCCATTGAAAGCAAGCCTGAAGACTTCGGGTTTACTGTTAGATGTTGATGTCGCCAATGCCCACATTGGCCGGTGGCTGCATGAAACCGCCAATCAGCGGATTCATGCCACCACGCAAGAAAAACCGGCTGTTCGACTGCAACAGGAGCAGCAAAAATTTACGCCATTACCGCAATCAGATACAGGTTCTGGCACTGTACCTGTTGCAGTAGCACAGCATGTCATGCCCTACGAGAGTTTGCAGCATCCCTTATCTGTATATGACCAGTTGCTGGGAGTTTCCTGATGAATCTGCAATACGACCGTATAGAGCAGCTTTGCCAAAAGCTCAATCTGCCTGCCATCGCATCACAATGGTCACATCATGCACAACAAACATTAGGTCAGGATGGAAGTTATGCCGACTTTGTTGAAGCGATCTTGACGCATGAATATGCTGCCAGGCAACAGCGCAGTCAGCAGGTACTGATGAAACTCTCAGGCCTGCCTCAAATCAAAACGCTGGAAGGTTACGATTTTAATTATGCACTGGGTGCTCCCAAATCACAGGTGGTCGAGTTGTTCAACCTGAGCTTTATCCCGAGAGCAGAAAATGTGGTGTTTCTGGGGGCTAGCGGAGTAGGAAAAACGCACTTATCTATGGCATTAGGCTATAAGGCCATCATGAACAACATTAAGATCAAGTTCATTACCGCAGCGGATTTAATGCTGCAACTGAGTACAGCCTATCAGCAAGGTAAACTGAAAACCTATATGCAACGTGCGGTACTAGGACCAAAGTTACTGATTATCGATGAAATTGGTTATTTACCGTTTGGACGTGAAGAAGCGAATCTGTTCTTTAATGTGATTGCCAAGCGTTATGAAAAAGGCAGTACGATATTGACGAGTAACTTACCCTTTAGCCAGTGGTCCAAATCCTTTGCAGATGATGTCACGTTGACCGCTGCGATGTTAGATCGGTTATTGCATCACTGTCATGTGGTACAAATATCGGGTGAGAGTTATCGTTTGAAGGATAAAAAAAGAATAGGGATTCAGCCTCAGGTTGAAACTTAATACGAGATCAAAGGGGTCAATTTTACTTTGCCATTTGTAAGGTAAAAGGGGTCAATTTTAGAATGCCGTTGACA
>NZ_VOYP01000097.1:0-1753 GCF_013420235.1 Acinetobacter sp. YH01022
TACGAATACCAGTTCCTACAGCATAACCCGCAACACCTGCACCGGCGACTGCAGCAACCGGAGCTGCCATTCTAGCAGCAGTTACAGCACCACGACCCACAGTACCTGCTATAGCACCACCTTTACCACCACCTAAAACAGTACCTACAGCTCCTGCTGCTGCCACGGCAGCCAATGCAACAGAAGCCTTATATGCATTAGCAGCCAACTCCTCATGCTTTTGTGCCCAATCTGTAATATTTTCTTTTACCTTCCCAAGCGTTTCAGATACTGAATCATAAGCTTTCGATTGAGCAAATAAGCCTTCTTGATCTGCAGCTTGATCTTTAGCCCATTCAGTCTGTTTAATCATGCTTAGGTCGGAATCAACAGTACCTGCAGCATTACCAATTTCTTTTTCCAGGGCAACTGTCTTATCCTTATTATAGACAGCAGCCATTGCCGCCAATAAAGCCTGACGATCTGCCAAAAATTGTCCTAACTCGCTGCCCATGGCAATGTTGCTCATATCTTCAAGTTTGGCTTTGCGTTCTTCATCAGTTTTTGCTGCATTCGCTTCTTTTTGTAGTTTGGTATATTGAGCATTACCCTGTAATTGACGTTCAAGCAACTTTACGAAAGCTTCAACACCGTATACACCCTGTTCACGCTGCTGGGTGGAATAAGTGGCCCAATCAAATTCCTGACTAACGACTTGTCCTTTTTTATTCTTGACAGCTTTTGTCGGTAGACCATCTGTATTGCTAACCTTATCAGCCAAGGTGTCAGCCAATTCACTGCTGGATAATTTTTGAAGCAGGTTTACCACGTTATTACCAGCTTCAGAACTATCAGCAGCAGTGCTTTTTGCAGTCTGGTTTAAAGCCAACAGTTTTACTAGACCTTCATCACCTGAATACCCAAATGATTTTGCCATTGCCATTTGTCCAGGTAAAAATTTAGCCAAGTCTTTATATTCAAAACTTCCGACTTGACCTGCACGCATGGATCTATCCTGAGCAAGATCAAGATTTTTAACACCAAAATTTTGCATGGCAATGGTCATCTTTGCCGCATCAACAGTATCAGCACCTGCAGCAAAAGCCGTTTTTGAAGAAGACAAAAGGGCAGAGGAAACATTGGATTCATCATACTTGCCGGATGCAATCAGCTCATTTAATGCAGCAGCAACATCTTCTCTTTTCCCACCGCCATTGCGTACAGCATTTTTTACAAACCCCTCAAAAGTTGAGGTTTTAGCAAGACGTTGTTCTGCTGTTAATCCCTGGCCACCAGTAGCGGTTGCAGTGATATACGTCATTTGCTGTGCATAATCACGTGGTTTTTGTAACGCACTGGAAACAACAGCACCACCAGCTACAGCAGCACCGCCGAGCGCAACACCTTTTTGCCAGAATGAAACGGTTTGCTGGGCTTCTTGCTTGGTTTGCCGACTCGACTGCGCAACCTGTTTCATCCAGTTCGCCATTTGCTGAGCACTAGATTGCTGTTGTTTCAACTGTTGGCTTTGCAACTTAGTCTGAATTGATTGCTGGCGAAGCACCCCTTCAAGCATCCGGTTGGTGCGTAATAAATTTTCACCTGCGCGTGCCGTATTGACAGTGGCTTGAGTTCCAGCTTTCGCTGTTTGTACAAACTTGGCATTAGCGGAACCGATCTGTGTCCATTGCTGATTAATTTTAGTTGTCGCTTGAATTTGCTGATCGGAAATTTTTTTCATTTCCTGACCGGCATTGCCTTTAATCTGCAGCGT
>NZ_VOYP01000098.1:0-1753 GCF_013420235.1 Acinetobacter sp. YH01022
ACGCTGCAGATTAAAGGCAATGCCGGTCAGGAAATGAAAAAAATTTCCGATCAGCAAATTCAAGCGACAACTAAAATTAATCAGCAATGGACACAGATCGGTTCCGCTAATGCCAAGTTTGTACAAATAGCGAAAGCTGGAACTCAAGCCACTGTCAATACGGCACGCGCAGGTGAAAATTTATTGCGTACCAACCGGATGCTTGAGGGGGTGCTTCGCCAGCAATCAATTCAGACCAAGTTGCAAAGCCAACAGCTAAAACAACAACAAGCCAGTGCTCAGCAAATAGCGAACTGGATGAAACAGGTCGCGCAATCAAGCCGTCAAACCAAGCAAGAAGCCCAGCAAACCGTTTCACTCTGGCAAAAAGGAACCGCATTAGCTGGTGGTGCTACTGCCGGAGGTATGGTGGTATCTGGTGCTTTACAGAAGCCACGCGATTATGCTGAACAGATGACCTACATTGCAGCCACTGCGACAGGTGGGCAAGGTTTAACAGCAGAACAACGTTTAAGCAAAATTGGTACATTAGAAGGTTATGTAAAAGATGCCGTACGGACTGGTGGGGGTAAACGTGAAGATGTTGCTGCTGCCTTAAATGAACTGATCGCTTCTGGTAAATACGATGCCAATAATGTTGCACCTGCTTTAAAGGCCTCTGCCAAAACCGCATTTGCTGCTGGTGCGGATACCGTTGATGCCGCAAAAATGACGCTGGCAATGCAAAACTTTGGTGTAAAAGACTTAAGCCTGGCTCAGGATCGGGCTATGCGGGCTGGTCAGGTGGGGTCATTTGAATATAAGGATATGGCAAAATTCTTGCCCGAACAAATGGCAATGGCGCGTGCTTCTGGTTACTCCGGAGATGAGGGTTTAGTAAAATTATTGGCTTTAAACCAGGTGGCAAAAACCACTGCATCAGATAGTGCTACTGCCGGAAATAACGTAGTCAATTTACTGCAAAAACTTTCTAGTCGTGAATTTAGTGATTCAGTTTCTAAAGCAGTTGAAGATACAAGCGGACTTCCAACAAAAGCCGTTAAAAATAAAAAAGGTAAAGTCGTTGGTCAGGAATTTGACTGGGCCACCTATTCTATAGATCAAAGAAATAAGGGCGTTTATGGTGTAGAAGCTTTTGTAAAATTGCTAGAGCGCCAGCTGCAAGGCAATTCGCAATATTCTAAATTACAAAAAGAAGCCCAGGCAGCCAAGACACCAGAAGAACGCAAAGCCAAACTTGAAGACATGAGCAATATTGCCATGGGTTCTGAAATGGGGCAGATCATTGCAGACCGTCAAGCATTAATGGCGGCTATGGCCGCTGTCTATAATAAAGATAAGACAGTTGCCCTGGAAAAAGAAATTGGTAATGCTGCAGGTACTGTGGATGCCGATCTAAGCATGATCAAACAGACTGAATGGGCTAAAGATCAAGCAGCAAATCAAGAAGGCTTATTTGCTCAGTCTAAGGCTTATGATGCTGTATCAGGTTCATTAGGAAGTTTTAAAGATGTGATTACAGACACCGCTAAAGGACATGAAGCTTTGGCTGCTTCTGCCTATGCAGCAGCTGTTGCATTGGGTGCCGTGGCTGCTGCTGGTACGGTAGGTGCTGTTTTAGGTGGAGGTAAAGGTGGTGCTATAGCAGGTACTGTGGGTCGTGGTGCTGTAACTGCTGCTAGAATGGCAGCTCCGGTTGCTGCAGTCGCCGGTGCAGGTGTTGCGGGTTATGCTGTAGGAACTGGTATTCGTA
>NZ_VOYP01000100.1:0-1552 GCF_013420235.1 Acinetobacter sp. YH01022
GCTAAAAAATGGACCATGCCAATTCAAAATTGGCGTTTAGCGATGAATTGGTTTACGATTCAGTTCGATGATCGATTAAAAGATCATTTATAAAAAATGGAACTTACACAAAATAATTTACAGGCTCATGATAAAAGAATAGGTGGTTTAGTTGAAGATCCTTTTAAATTTTTAAATATTACTTCACCAAGAACAGAATTATTACCTAAACGTATCTATCGATATTTGGGTCAAATTTGTATGTCACATGGTATGAATTTTATAGATGTGATGAAAAAACTTCCCTTTAAGCAGACAGGATTGGGAACTGAAGATTGTCACCCACGTTTTATTGGTTGCTTACTCCGATTAGGTGATCTATTTGATTTAGATGATAATCGCTTTTGTCCTGTTATGGCAAAGCATGTGAGTAATATACCTTCTATAAGTAAACATCATCATGATAAACATTTATCCCTAAGAGAGTTTCAACTTGATAAACGGATAGTAAAACTTGTAGCCGAATGTCCTGATGAAATGTCTTACGTTGAAACTCAAAATTGGTTTGGATGGATACGTAAAGAATTTCAAAATCAAATGTCTCAATGGAATTTAATTGTACCCGACTTCAATTTTGGCTCACTTCCAACTATTGAGCAATTAGATGTTCAAATGGAAGTAAAATATGAAGCTGGATTAAAAAAAGAAAAGATTCTATTAAATAATGAGCCCATGAAATTTACTATTGATGAAAGAAATGCAATGGAAATTTTACAAGGAGCAAATTTGTATAAAAATAAATTAAGTATTTTTAGAGAGTTAATCCAAAATTCTATTGATGCAACAATGTTGAAAATATATCTATGTGAAATAAAAAATAAAATTGAAGATGTTTCACCTATAGATAATAGGATTCATGATTTATTCGAAAAAAATGAAATTACAATATCCCTTTGCAAAAGAGAAAGCGTTGATGATACAGAAATATGGTCTCTAGAAATTAAAGATCAAGGTATTGGTATAAGTATAGAAGATTTGACTTATATGCAGAAAATGGCTGGTTCATCTAAGAATTTAAAAAAAATAAAAATTATTCAAGAGATGCCAAAATGGATGAGACCTTCAGGGGAGTTTGGAATAGGATTACAAAGTATATTTTTATTAACAAATAGTCTTCCTCAAAAATATCAAATAGTAAGTTATAAAACAAAAAATATTTTTACTAACGACTATTTGGAAATCACTATGAATTCACCACTTGGAGAGAAAAGTGGATATTGTTTTATTTCTAAATTAAATAATGAATTTATAGATTACGGAACGAATATTAAAGTTCATTTCTCAGTAAGTAAGGATGATTTTTTTGACAATGAATTATATTTAAGTAGAAAAAATATCTATGTTGAAAATTATGAGCTAAGGTCTAAATTGATTATTTGGGAGATATATAAGTATCAACTAAAAAGTAAACATGTATTCATTACCAAAACCCTTTGAAATCTGCCCAACCCAACGCTCTATTTGATCTGCCTTCATCACCTTAAAATCCCGCCAGTTATACTTCATCTGCTTC
>NZ_VOYP01000010.1:0-97344 GCF_013420235.1 Acinetobacter sp. YH01022
TTCAGCAAGTGTTTTTTCTGCTTTAATCGCAGCAAGTGCTACCTTAGCTTTAAAATCATTTGAATGATTTCTTCTTGGTCTACGTGCCATAAAATACTCCATATATTGATGTTTATAACATCATTTGGGGAGCAAAATATCACTTATAGGTGTTGTTCAAATTTCCTGATCCACCTCTCTAGATACAGACCTACCTTCATAATACAAAGCCTCATCTGTTCTCAGTAAATAGGGGGCTGAGTAATTTTCAAAATTAGATTGGAATTTTTGATAATCGTGCTTTAACAGCTTTTGAAGTTCTGTTTGGATTTTTTGATTTGACGCAATTTGAGAGATGGATGAAATATCTGAATATTGAGCTAAGTCTAACTCTTGTGCATGGGTAAAAATAGAAAGAATCAGAAAAAGGCTGAAGTAATATTTATTCTTCATAGCGGGCTTATTATTTGTAGTCTATTTGATGATGTCCATATTGACTTACTTATGGATTGTTCATTTTATATGGACACTTATGGAGTATCAATAAGAGTAAAACCCTTTTGCATAGATTTCATAACATTCTCCACAAATGTTTTTGTTTATTTATAAGCTTTGTAAGCTAATTTATAGTTAGCACTAACTGTGCCAAAACTGATTATAATAAAATTGACAGAAAAAACAGCACTTTAAAAAAATAAAATTATTACAACGTAGTTTTAATGTTTTATTTAGTAAAAAAGTGACAATTTATGTCACTAATCCACCTATTTTCTAGTCTAATATAATCGGATTATTTTCTAATTCGTTGTTTTGCTCTTTAACAGATTGTGCATAAAACTGGGTGAGCACTACACCAATATACTTCACTCCTGTCACCACAGCCAGGCGAAACTGTTGGTCAACCAATTGTGAAATTATATTTTGGCAGATATCATCCCAGACCGCTTGTTCCGTTGCTTGTTGAATCCCTCGATCAATCACAATTTCAACTTTACGCTCACATAAATTGATATACAGCAGCACACCACTATTATATTCAGTATCCCATACCCCAAGTTCTGCAAATAACTGACGCGCACGCATACGAGTCTCTTGGTAATATGCCTGATTTACAGGTAGATGCCCTTCTATGACGACCTGAATTTCCCCAACATGTCCACACTCAGCCTCAGTCACTGCCTGGGCAATCGCATCCTGATCCTGTTTGGAAAAGTATCGTTTGGTTGCAGGCATATATAAAAAATGTTTCAACCAACGCTTAAAACTCGGCTGATTCACTTCTTCTGTTTTAGCTTGTGTGACAATCTCTGTTGTATCCGTTGTTGTTACCATGATCCTGATGCCCCTCCACCACCAAAGCCGCCACCGCCGCCACTAAATCCACCACCGCCAAAGCCGCCACCTCGCCCTCCACCACCGCCACGACCGGCAGATGAAAGTACCAGTTGAAAAATGGTTTGTGCAATTGCAGTGATGAGTAAAAAGAAGATGCCTACTCCAATCAATAAACTGGTAATTAAGCCAGCCCCATTGACCAGTCCAGTCACCGTACCTGCGACAGCTGCTGTAGAAGCACTTAAAGGTTTACCGACAATAAATGAACCAATAATCCCTGCAATTAAAATAAATAAGGCGGTACTCAAGGTTTTCTGTTTTGCTTGCTGTTCATGCAAGGCTTTTTCTTGCCGTTCTTTCAGTTCCTGCGCTGCATTCGCTGCAACTTCAGGGTCCATATTGAGAATACGTTCAATCTCTGCAAGTCCAGCATCAATGCCTTGGGCATATTGGGCCTGTTTAAAATAAGGGGTGATTTGATTACGAATAATTCGGCTTACCACAATATCAGGAAGCACACCTTCCAGACCATAGCCAGTTAAAATCTGGATACGCCGGTCATTCACCGCAATCGCCATGAGCAGACCATTATCCTGTTTTGCAGAACCAAGTTGCCATTTTTCAGCCACCCGCATGGCAAAATCAAAAATATCTTCCTGACCGGTGGTTGGGACAATCACCACACCAATTTGGGCCTTGCCCTGTTCATGCAGCTTGAGAATCCGTTGGCTGATCTCCTGCTTTTCACCCGCACTAAGTAAATTGGCCTGATCCACAACCGGCTCATTTAAAGTCGGCAGTCCACGGATAGACTCGCCTTCTGCCATATCATTGGCAATGTGCGGCTGTTTTACTTCTGGCTGTGCTGACGGCTGTTGCTGGGTTTGTTGTTGCTCCTGAATGATCTTCCCTGCAATGACGGCATCTTCATTATCCGGGACTGCTGTCTCTGCACTTAAAGCGAATGAACTGGACAATATTGCACACCACAAAACCAGTAGTTGCAAAACAATCGCAAGAGAGCTTTTCTTTTCTGGAGCAGACATAAGCGCATCCTTTTCTATATAGCCACCCGATTAATCAAATGTCACCTTCGGCGCTGTTTGTGCACCCTGTTCAGCACTGAAATTCGGTTTTGGATTCATGCCAATCACTTTAGCCGTCATGACTTGCGGGAACTGGCGCGAATAGGCATTAAAGTCTTGAACTGAGGCAATATAACGGTTACGTGCCACTGCAATGCGGTTTTCAGTCCCTTCCAACTGTACTTGTAAATCACGGAACTGCTCATTCGCCTTTAAGTCCGGATAATTTTCAGATACCGCAATTAAACGCGACAATGCACTGGTCATCTGGGCCTGTGCTTCCTGATATTTCTGGAATAAAGCCGGATCTTCCAGCACTTGTTTATCCACTTTTAGTCCTGCAACATTAGCACGTGCCTGAGTGACTTCTGTTAAGACCTGTTCTTCATGTTTGGCATAACCTTTCACCACATTCACCAGATTGGGTACCAAATCTGCACGGCGTTGATACTGGTTCTGCACTTCAGCCCAGGAAGCCGTTACAGCCTCATCCTTCACCTGTAAAGTATTATAGCCACAGCCGGTTAAGCTTAGCGTGCTTGCCAGCACCACTGTCGCTGCGGTTTTTTTGATAAAATTCATTGTGCTATTCCTCTATTATTTATTTGTATTTGTTTAAATATTTTTATTGTAAACATATTTGGCTGTAGTTTTGTTTAATTTATTTATTCAAGATAAATTTCAATTTTTCTTGAATAAAATAAAAAAAGCCCGATTATGCGTCGGGCTGAATCAGGTATCATTTCAATCAGCTATAAGCACCTGTTGATCGCTCCTTTTGAAATTCCGGATGGAGATATTCAGTCGCCAATCGCTGCTTCCACATATTGACGATCTCGCTATAATCAATTTCAGAAGGATGAAAATCAGCTTTAAAATAGGATAGATATTCCGGCAATAACTGGACAAACATTTTCCCGATTAGATAAATTCCCAAAAAATTACCCGTGACTTTAGGCAAACTTTTCTTCTTATCCTGCCAAAACAACCGCGTGGCCGAATAGAAAGTCAAGCTGGCAAAGCCTGTGGTCACACTGCGCATAATCATACGTCGCACTTTATCATCGCCATACACATGCTGATAAACATCAAAGGCGACAGCACGATGTTCAATTTCTTCAATCGCATGCCAGACCCAGAGTTTGATTGTATCTTCATCTGAACTTGCCAAGATTTCAGGATGTCGCAAAATATATCCGCCCAGCAAAGCTGGTAAAATGCTCAAAGGCACAGGTAATTGCCAGCTGGATTTTAGGATGCAGCCCTTTAATATAACTGTCTTTACGTGCAAGCCAAGCCTGAAAACGATCCAGATTATAATCATCCCGACGCCAGGCATCATTAAACGCTGTATGCGCTTTGGAATGCATAGCCTCCTGTCCAATAAAGGCAGCAATTTGGGCCTGAAGTTTTTCATCTTTTACGCGATCGCGGACATTCCGTACGCTATGCACAAAAAACTGTTCCCCGATGGGAAATGTAGAAGATAACGCTGTCAGCAAATGTGACATGAGGGGAGAATTGGCAAAATAATGCCTGCGAATGGCTTGCGGAGTAAATTGCGGTTTACGCACTGTAATTCCGACAGCCTTTGGACGATTTTGATATGATTTTTCTGCCGTCACTTGAGTCATCTGAATATCTCTTCGCTGAAATACAGACACTCAGTATGTGCAGGAATTGCTGCTTCATATATGGCATAAATGCTTGGCTCATTTGCAAAATCAGCCATTTTTCCAGCTCATTTACTCCTAAAATCCTTTATTTATCAGCAGGTACACAAAACTTATCATTTCAGGCAATACGTCATGACAATAAAAAACCCGCCTAAGCGGGTTTTTTATCAATGTTTAATGAGAGATTAAACATCCAGATAATCAAGGATACCTTCAGCCGCCTGACGACCTTCCCAGATTGCAGTCACCACCAGGTCAGAACCGCGCACCATATCGCCACCGGCAAAGATTTTCGGATTTGAAGTCTGGAATTTAAACTCTTGCTGTTCTGGCGCAACCACACGGCCTGAACCATCCAGGTTAATTTTCACATCATTAAACCAGTCAGCAGGGCTGGTACGGAAACCGAATGCTAGAAGAACTGCGTCAGCTGGCAAGATTTCTTCAGAACCCGGTACAGGTTCAGGGCTACGACGACCACGGCTATCAGGCTCACCCAATTGTGTAGTCACAAATTTAACACCTGTCACTTTACCGTTTTCACCGACAATTTCGATTGGCTGACGGTTAAACTGGAATTCCACACCTTCTTCGCGTGCATTTTTCACTTCACGGCGAGAACCCGGCATGTTTTCTTCATCGCGGCGGTAGGCACAAATCACGGATTCAGCACCTTGACGGATAGAAGTACGGTTACAGTCCATCGCTGTATCACCACCACCCAGTACAATCACTTTTTGGCCTTCTACACTGATGTATTCAGCAGGATCTTTTTCCCAGCCTTGGCAACGGTTAACGTTGGCAATCAGGAAATCCAGTGCATCATAGACACCGTCCAGATCTTCACCGGCGAAACCGCCTTTCATGTACGTGTATGTACCCATACCCATAAACACGGCATCGTAGTCTGCAAGCAGCTGATCAATCGTAACATCAGTGCCAATTTCAGTATTTAAACGGAATTCAACGCCCATGCCGGTGAAAATTTCACGGCGACGTTTCATCACGTCTTTTTCCATTTTGAATTCAGGAATACCAAAAGTCAGCAAGCCGCCAATTTCAGGACGCTTGTCAAAGACAACCGGTTTAACACCGTTACGTACCAGAATATCGGCACAGCCCAGACCTGCAGGACCCGCACCAATGATGGCAACTTTTTTGTCTGTCCACTTCACGTGTGACATGTCTGGACGCCAGCCCAAGGCAAAAGCGGTATCATTAATGTATTTTTCAGCATTCCCGATGGTCACTGCACCAAAACCGTCGTTCAGGGTACACGCCCCTTCACACAAACGGTCTTGCGGACAAACACGACCACACACTTCCGGCAGGGTATTAGTTTGATGGCAAAGTTCTGCTGCCTGGAAAATGCGACCTTCAGCAATTAACTTTAACCAGTTGGGAATGTAGTTATGTACCGGACATTTCCATTCGCAATATGGGTTACCACAACCTAAACAGCGATGCGTCTGGTTTGCCGCAATTTCCGCTGTAAAAGGCTTATAAATTTCCACAAACTCTGCTTTGCGGACAGTTAGATCTTTTTTCTCTGGATCTTGGCGTGGGACATCCAGGAATTGAAAGTCATTGTTTAGGCGCTCTGCCATGTCTCTCTCCGTGGGGAGGCGTGGTCGGTTTATTTATCCGCCACACCTGCCTATCAATCTGCAGTAGTGGAATTATTGTGGATCAGCTTTGGTTGTTTTCAAAAGCGTTTGCAAATTAGCAGCTTTTGGTTTTACAAGCCAGAATTTACGGCTGTAAAAATCAAACTCATTGCGGATCTTGTACGCCCAAGCACTACCTGTCTCAGCAATATGCTCATCCAAGATGCGAAGCAAGAATTCTTGATGCTCTTCCATCGCCTCTGTAGAAATACGGTTTAATTCAATCAACTCATGGTTGTAATGGTCAACGAAGTCGTTATCCAGATCAAGTACATAGGCAAAACCACCGGTCATACCTGCACCGAAGTTATGGCCCACTTTACCTAGTACAGTCACAATACCGCCAGTCATATATTCACAGCAGTGATCGCCAGCACCTTCAATCACGGCAAATGCACCTGAGTTACGTACCGCGAAACGTTCACCGGCTGTACCTGCAGCAAACAGTTTACCGCCAGTCGCGCCATATAAGCAGGTATTACCAATGATTGCGGTTTCCTGAGTCTGGAACGGCGAACCTTTAGGCGGGAAGATAGACACGCGGCCGCCCGCCATACCTTTACCTACGTAATCGTTGGCATCACCTTCAAGTTTAATATGTAAACCGCCAGCGTTCCATACACCTAAAGACTGACCCGCAGTACCGGTTAAATTGACTTTAACAGGATGCGCTTCCATGCTGAGGTTGCCATAGCGACGTGCAATTTCACCAGAGATACGTGCACCGATCGAACGGTCACAGTTACCAATCGTGAAGCTATATTCACCGCTGATTCCCGCTTCAATCGCTGGCAACATTTCTGCCACCATTTTCTCAGCCAGAATACCTTTGTCAAACGGCGCATTCCCTTCAACCTGGCAATATTGCGCCTTGCCTTCAGCTGCAGGATGTGACTCAAGCAATGCGCTCAAGTCCAGGTGCGCATGTTTTTCAGTTTCACCTGGCAACATTTCCAGCAGATCGGTACGGCCGATCAAGTCTTTCAGGCTTGCAACACCAAGCGCTGCCAACCATTCACGGGTTTCTTCCGCAATGAAGTGGAAGAAGTTGATCAGCATTTCAGGTTCACCAATGTAGTGTTCCTGACGTAAATGATCCTGTTGAGTTGCCACACCGGTCGCACAGTTGTTCAAGTGACAGATACGCAGGTATTTACAACCCAATGCAATCATTGGCGTTGAACCAAAGCCAAAGCTTTCTGCACCTAAAATTGCCGCTTTCACGACATCCAGACCTGTTTTCAAACCACCATCGGTTTGTACACGAACTTTACCACGCAGGTCATTCACGCGAAGGGCTTGATGCGCCTCACTTAGACCCAATTCCCATGGCGAACCGGCATGGTGAATTGAAGATAATGGAGAAGCCGCTGTACCGCCGTCATAACCGGAAATGGTAATGAAGTCGGCATAAGCTTTCGCAACACCTGCAGCAATAGTTCCCACACCCGGTTCAGAGACCAGTTTCACAGACACCATCGCCTGAGGGTTGACTTGTTTCAAGTCAAAGATCAATTGTGACAAATCTTCAATTGAGTAGATGTCATGGTGCGGTGGAGGTGAAATCAGGGTCACACCTGGAACCGAGTAACGTAAACGTGCAATCAAGCCATTTACCTTACCACCCGGTAACTGACCGCCTTCACCCGGTTTTGCACCTTGCGCCACTTTAATCTGCAAGACTTCTGCCGAAGTCAGATACGCAGGGGTTACACCAAAACGGCCTGAGGCAATCTGTTTGATTTTCGAGTTACGGATAGTGCCATAACGTGCTGGATCTTCACCGCCCTCACCCGAGTTGGAACGACCGCCAATGGTATTCATGGCAATGGCAATCGCTTCGTGCGCTTCAGGAGACAATGCACCCAAAGACATCCCGGCAGAGTCGAAACGCGGCAGAATGTCTTCTACAGATTCCACCTGATCCAGTGGAATTGAATTATCTGTTTTCAGTTTCAGCAAATCACGAATGGTTGCAACCGGACGTTTGTTCACCAATTCAGCATATTCTTTAAAGTCAGCGTATTCACCTGAACGAACCGATTTATGCAGGGCATTGATCACATCCGGGTTAAAGGCATGATATTCCTTGTCGAATACGAATTTCAGCATACCACCCTGATCGATTGGCTTACGTGATTTCCACGCAGTATCAGCCAGTTTTTTCAGGTCATTTTCAAGGTCGGTAAAAGTAGCACCCTTAATACGGCTTGGTACACCTGTGAAGCATTTATTGACCACTTCATCAGATAGACCCACAGCTTCGAACAACTGACCACCACGGTAAGAGGCAACTGTTGAAATACCCATTTTAGACAGGACTTTCAACAAGCCTTTCTCAATCCCTTTACGGAAGTTCGCCTGTGCATGAATCGGGTCACCCAGCAATTCACCTTTGGCAATCAGGTCATTGATGACGTCATAAGCCAGGTAAGGATAGATTGCTGTTGCACCAAAGCCCAAGATCACTGCAAATTGATGCGGATCACGCGCCAGACCGGTTTCAACGATAATGTTGGCATCGGTACGCAGGCCAACATTGATCAGGTGGTGATGCACCGCACCTGTTGCCATGAGCGCATTGGCTGGCAAGAAACCTTGACGGATTTTCTTGTCTGAAAGCACCAATAAAGTTTTACCATCACGAATGGCTTGAGCAGCCTCTTCACAAATACGTGTGATGGCAGCTTCCAAACCTTCAGTTTCTGCATAGTTCAAATCAATGTCAGCAATTTCATAACCTGGACGCCCAAGGGTACGAATTTGATGCATTTTGGAATTTGACAGCACAGGACTTGAAACAATCAGACGATCAGCATGCTCAGGACTTTGTTCGAATACATTTTGTTCACGACCAAAACAGGTCTCCAGCGACATCACAATCGATTCACGCAGTGGATCGATTGGCGGGTTGGTCACCTGCGCAAACTGTTGACGGAAGTAATCTGATACATGACGTACCTGACGAGATAACACCGCCATTGGCGTATCATCACCCATTGAACCTACCGCTTCCTGACCGCTTTCTGCGATTGGACGAAGCAACTGGTCACGCTCTTCAAAAGTCACTAGGAACATTTTTTGTGAAGCTTTTAGCTCGTCGCCTTTTAAGCCTTGATCACATAAATATTCTTCAAGTTCTGGGCTACCTTGTACACGTACAGAATTTTCACGCAACCATTCACGGTAAGGACGCATTTTTTTCAAATGATTGCTGACATCTTTGGTATCCAGCAATTTGCCAGTGAAGGTATCAATCACCAAAATCTGGCCCGGTCCCACACGACCTTTAGAAATCACATCTTCAGGTTCATAGCCCCACACACCAATTTCTGACGCAAGAGTAATGTAACCATTTTTAGTAATGACCCAACGTGCCGGACGTAAACCATTACGATCCAGCATACAGATGGCATGACGACCATCCTGGATAACCAAGCCAGCAGGACCATCCCAAGCTTCCATATGCTTAGAGTTGAATTCATAGAATGCACGTAGGTCAGCATCTAAAGTTTCAACATTTTGCCAAGCTGGTGGAACCAGCATACGCAATGCACGGAACAAGTCCATGCCACCACCGACAAGAATCTCAAGCATGTTATCCAGGCTTGAAGAGTCTGAACCGGTACGGTTCACAATCGGGTTAAGATCGGTTAAACCTGGCAATAACGGGTTTTCGAATTTTGGTGTACGTGCCATAGCCCAGTTACGGTTTGCGGTAATGGTGTTGATTTCACCGTTATGCGCAAGATAACGGAACGGCTGTGCCAAAGGCCAACGCGGTAATGTGTTGGTCGAGAAACGTTGATGGAACACCACAATATGGGATTCCAGGCGTTCATCTGCCAAATCGGTGTAAAAATCAGCAATCGCTTCAGGCATCATTAGGCCTTTATAGCTAATCACTGTAGAACACAAAGTCGTCACGTAGAATGATGGATCATTGCTTAACTGCTGTTCTGCACGACGGCGTGCCAAGAACAATTTGCGGTTAAACTCAACCTCAGTCACACCCATCGGACAATTGACAATAATCTGTTCGAATGCAGGTAAAGACTGCATTGCAATTTCACCAAGCGCATCATTATTGGTTGGGATAACACGCCAGGCTAAAACTGTAAGGCCTTCAGATTCAATCTCTTTAGCCAGCACTTGTTTAGAATGTGCAGCAATCGCCGGATCTAGATTTAAAAATACCGTACCGACAGCAAAAATTTCACTTAGAGTGATATCACTGAGTTTTTTGGCTTCTTCACGGAAGAATTTTTTCGGCATTGCCAAAAGCAGGCCACAACCATCCCCTGTCTTACCATCTGCGGCAATACCACCACGGTGGGTCATGCAGCTAAGGCTGTGCATAGCGGTTTTAACGAGATCATGGCTTGCATCACCCTGCATATGGGCGATTAAACCGAAACCACAGTTATCTTTAAACTCATCCGGTTGGTATAAACCTTGAGCGGGAGCTACAGTATTAGGCGATGGCATGTGCATAGCGTACCCTTCTTTCAACATGGCCCATAAAACGGGCATCTAACAATCAAATAACTTCTTTGCGATTTAGTCCAATTCACTCACATCAAGATCAATGTTGAGCAAAACTTCTTCATCCTGTCTAAGATAGTCTGATTTTGATCTTTGTACATGGATGAATTGCAAAAAATGTTTTGCTTCGTTTACGCACTCTTTTAAAGCAGGTAAATTTGACAATTTCGCACACTCATTGAATCTTTTCGCGCCAAAACAGGGACATTAACTCAATTCATGCACCAATAAAGCAAAAAATATGCCAATTTAAAAATTAGAGTGCTAAATGTTTTAAATATAGAAATATTAAAATTTCATTAACTTTAGAGTAATTTTCAAGAAACATATTTCGCACTATATTTGTGCATATAAATAATTTTATAACTCAAATTGCTCTATTTTAGAACTATATTTTTAATTAAATGGGTCATTAATTTCTTTTTCCGGAATCTTGTTTCCGCCTTGTTTCGGTGCAATATCCGCACCTGAATGTGACTGCTGGATATCTACCACATTACCCTGTTCATCACGCCGGGTTACGGTGGTGGTCGTGGTTGCATTTTTAGGATCAGTCTCAGCTGCAGCCGGCTTAGGCTTCGGCAAAACCAGCAAACTTTCATCCACTTTTGGCAAAGGGACTGATTTGAGATTGACTGCATACAACTTATAATTGCTGCCCATTTCATCTGCGCCCATGTCATTGACTAAAGAAACATAATTTTCAATATCCTGTACTTTGGGCTGAACAGTCTTGGGAAATTGTAGCGGTAATTGTTCTAATACACGTTGAGCTTCGTCTTTATTTCGATAGATACCATAAAGAAGTACATATTGTTCAATCTGGTTCTCGCCACTCAAACGAATATAAAAAAAGTTGTTGCGATTCGCCTGTTTTTTCAGAAAGCTTCGAATCACATCATCTTTAGTGACCCGAAACAATTCGATGGTACTTGCATTTTTATTCTCATTAATAAATTTGCTGCCACGAAATTCTGGCTCATAACTTCCTGTAGTCACCACACGTGTAGTCATTTGTAAAGGGCGCACCTCTTCCTGAAGCGCACCCAGCAGGCTGGTCGCAGCAACCTTTTCCGGCTGAATTTGCAGTTCAGATTCAGTTTCAGCAGACTTTTCTACCTCAACCAAAGCATCACTGTCGGTAATCGCCCAAAAAATCAGTGCTGCAAACAGGCACACCATCCCACACACCAGCCAGATATAGTTTTGAATACGTTGCCATTGTGTCCGGAAGGTTGCCATGATTTATGCCTTTTCTTGATTCGCTAAAATCGCCTGTTTCATCAATTCCACATCAAATTCTTTGCTGATCACAGCCTGCCCGAGCGATTTCATCAGGACCAGACGTAATTGTCCATTCAGCACTTTTTTATCATGTGCCATATAGCCAAGAAATTCTTGCAGTGGAATAGCTGGGCATTTTACTGGCAAATGTGCACGTTGAATGATTTTTTTTGTACGTTCCAGATCTTCCAGTGAAATCCAGCCCATACGTTGTGACAAATCAGCCGCCATCACCATACCGGTAGCCACAGCTTCGCCATGCAGCCAGACCCCATAACCCAGATAGGATTCAATTGCATGACCAAAAGTATGACCTAAATTCAATAAGGCACGTTCGCCCTGTTCTTTTTCATCATTCGCCACAATACGTGCCTTATGGGCACAGGAACGATAAACAGCTTCAGCCAGCAATTGCGCATCTCGCGCGACTAGACCATCCATATTTTGTTCAAGCCAGACCAGGAAATCACGGTCTCCCAGCAAGGCATATTTAATCACTTCTGCCAGACCTGCAGATAATTCACGGTCGGGTAAGGTCGACAGCTGCGACATATCAGCAAGCACAACCTGAGGTTGCTGAAAAGCGCCGATCATGTTTTTACCGAGTGGATGATTAATCCCGGTTTTTCCACCCACGCTTGAATCAACTTGCGACAGAAGCGTCGTCGGCACCTGAATAAAATAAACGCCGCGCTGGAAACAGGCAGATGCAAAACCGGCCATATCTCCAATCACGCCACCGCCCAGAGCAAGCACTGTGGCATCACGGTTAAAACCCGCTTCCAACAAGGCATCAAAAATCAGGTTCAGGTGTTCAATATTTTTATATTGCTCCCCATCCGGCAAAATACATGTTGCAACTGTTTTTCCCAAATGCTCGATTGCAATCACATAATGTTCCAGATACAAAGGTGCAACCGTGGTATTGGTGACCAGCATGACCTGTTTTCCGCGAATATACGGCTCAAGCAATGATTGAGGATCCAAATCACTGCCAATAAAGATAGGATAACGGCGATCACCGAGTTCAACATGTAAAGTTTGCATGAAATTAAAACCGTTAATTAGACTAGCTTTGTTTCTTGAGAAACAATCATATGTAAGATTTTTTGCGCTAAATCCCGAGCAGCACCCTGATTTGTTTCAATAATATAATCTGCAATTTCACGATATAAAGGATCACGAACTGCCAATAGATCACGTAACTTTTGCTCAGGATTTTCAACTTGCAGTAAAGGACGGTTTTTATCCCGATAAGTGCGCTGTAATTGAATTTCGACAGGAGTATAGAGGTAAACAACGATTCCGCGCTGTTTTAAGAATTCGCGATTAGGCAACTGGGTTACTGCCCCACCACCGGTTGCAACAACCAGCTGTGAACGGGCAGTGAGCTCATCAATCACCATTGTTTCACGGTTACGAAATCCCTTTTCACCTTCTTTTTCAAAGATCCAAGGGATTGTCGCACCTGTTTTACGCTCAATTTCCTGATCACTATCAAGAAACTCTCGTCCCAACAGTTCCGCTAAATGACGACCAACAGTTGTTTTCCCAGCCCCCATTGGCCCTACCAAATAGACATTTGGCAGGGTTTCAAACTCATTGCTTGGCAAGGAGTCACCTATTTATTTTGTTAAATTCAAAATATATTAATGATTTCTTGAAACACTGTCATTAACAATTCGCGGTGTAACAAAAATCAATAGCTCTCGCTTATTGTCAGACTTGATATCTTTACGGAATAAACGGCCTACGTAAGGAATATCACCCAAGAATGGTACTTTGGTTTGTTTATTAGCGGATTCCTGCTCAAAAATCCCACCCAAGACTACTGTTTCTCCATTATCTACCAAAACATTCGTGTTAAGCATATTTTTATTTAAATAGAATTCGCCTTGACTCGTTACACCTGCAATGCTGTCGTTTTTAATATCGAGTTGCATTTGCACTTTGCCATCTGGGGTAATACTTGGGGTTACATCTAATTTTAATACAATTTCTTTGAACTCGGTTTTAGATACAGCATTTGCACCACCACCTTCAGCAGACTGATAAGGAACTTCAACACCAGATTGCACACTTGCTTTTTGCTTATCTGCAGTCAGAACTTTTGGTGTAGAAATTACTTCCCCATAACCATCTGCTTGTAAGGCTGAGAGTTCCAAATCCAGCATAAAATCAGATAAACTGATTAAACCAAAAGCAATACGGCTTGCACCTTGACTGGTTACACCTAAATCCACATTTAAGTTCTGTGGACGTTGAATCGTATACTTACCGTCATCATCAGGTGTTTTTAAATCCCATAAAGTTGTGTCACTTCCGCCGACCAACAAATCATTATTTTGATTGATGCCCTGTGACAAGATCCCCCACTTCACGCCCATTTCTTTACTGAATTCTGTAGAGGCACGCACAATACGGGCTTCAACCATCACTTGCTTCACCGGAATGTCTAGCAAGTCAACCATTTTTCGAACTTTATCAATATTCTGTGCGGTATCGTTAATAATCAGTGTATTGGTACGTATATCTGCAGATATCGTTCCACGTGAGCTTAATAAACTTTCACTAGAATTGTTATTGTTACTACTATTACCAGAATTAGAATTATTCGAAGATTTAGTTTGTGTAATCAGTTTTTCAATATCAGCAACCTTGGCATAGCTGAGTTGCATATACTCTGTTTGTATGGGTGCCAGTTTTACACTTTGGGCCAGTGCTTTAGCTTCTTCTTCTTCCGCCTTAATTAATTCCGATACTGGCGCAATCCAGATGACATTTCCGTTACGGCGCTTATCCAGATTTTTAGTTTTTAAAATAATATCTAAGGCCTGATCCCATGGTACATCTTTTAAACGCAGGGTAATATTGCCTTGTACACTATCCGCAGCCACCATATTAATACCGGTGAAATCTGCCAGCAATTGCAGTACACGACGTACTTCAATATCCTGAAAATCTAATGAAATCTTTTTACCTGTATAAGCATTGGCTGCCTTAGGTTTTAATGGGTTTTTATCTTCAGGACGTTTTAAGCTGATAGTCAGTTTGTTATCCGTCTGATAAGCCATATATTCATAACTGCCAGAAGTTTGAATCGTAATCACGCCATTGCCACCATTATTGGTAGCATCGACCGTAGATACTGGAGTTGCGAAATCATTGACATTTAAACGACGCGCCAAGTGTGCAGGAACTTTATTACCCAGAGTTCGCACTACGACTTTACTACCTTGTTGTTGTACATCTACCGGAGTATTGCTCCCCAATAAATCCACAACAATTTGACCTTCACCCTGACTACCGCGCTGGAAACCAATATTAGAAATACCTTGCGCAGCTTTTTGGGCAACCACTTGCTGAGAGGCAAATGCATTCGCAGTCGCAGAATTAATTTTTAAAATAAAAGTATTGCCTTCGACACGCGTGGTAAAGGCACCCGCTTCAGCCAAATTCACGGTTAAACGTGAGCGTTGGGCATCAGAACTCACATCGATGGAAGTTGCTTCTTTCGTTGCAACGGGAATGCTATTTTGTTTTAAATTTTGTTGGGCTTTATCAAAATCAAGAATTAGACGTGAAGGCTGCTCTAGCTGGTAAGCCTGAGGTTGTGGCGGCAAACCATTAAACATGACACGAATTTCTGTACCTTGGCCTGCAATCTGCATAGGTACAATATTGGTCATACTCACCTGTGCATTTGCAACCTGCATGATCGCAATCGCAACAGCACCCATAGAAAATTGACGAAACAAATGGTTCATTGTATTGCCATCCCCAAATATAAAATCTTTAAACCTATTATTCATTTTTATTCCTTTTAAACTTAAGGCGCCGGTCCAATTAATACTAGACTTCTTGGACGCTCCACGTATCCTTCTCGCCCATCCGGAACAATTTCCACGAGATCAATCTGTGTAGGCGTGATATTGACCACACGACCATGATTCATGCCCATATAACTGCCGCGCTGTATCCGCTCAATTTCACCATCCGGGGTTTGAATCAATGCCAAGATCTGTCCAGACTGACTACGCATACTTCCCTTCATATTCAAGGATTCAATTGCATAGCTTTCTAAAGGTTGCAGTTGACGTGATAAATTAGGATAGACACGTTTTCCTGACATAATTTTTAATTCAGCAGCCAGTGAGCTCGGTAAAAAAGGACTTTTAAGCTGGTGTGCAGCATAATCAAATGTCGGTACAGGTGGAAAAACCGGTGCAGGTTCAATCGGCAATGGCGGCTGATTGCGAATATTGGCCATTTGTTCATTCACAGCATCAATACGTGAATCACAGCCCACCAACAATAAACCCAACATCAAGCTTAGAGAGAATTTTTGCATTTTCATTACTGTGCCCCTCCAGCCGTAGCAGTTGAATTTGCATTCGCAGCTTGCGTTTCTGTCGCTTGAGCATCCGCAGCACCGATATAACGATATGTTTTTGCTTTAACGTTATAATTCACTTGGGGAATATCAGATTTTTTCTCTTTATTTTCCGAGGCGGTAATCTCAAAATCATGCAAAGTCACAATACGTGGCAGTGCAGCAATCCCGCTTACAAAAGAACCAAAAGCGTGATAATCACCGGTTGCCTCAATCGCAATTGGCTGTTCAATAAAGAACTCTTGTTTTATTTCATTTTCTAAACGGATATTTTTAAATTTCAAACCAGAATTCACACCAGTCACGTTGATATCTTCAACCAGTCCTGGAATTTCAGTTTCTTTAGGCAATTGTTCCAATTGCTGATTAAAATTCGCTTCCATTTCCTGTAACTGTGCTTGCAACAACTGCAAATTGCGAAGTTTAGAATCTTTTTCACGAAACTCGTTAAGCAGGTTTTGCTCTTGAGCAGCAGCATTCGAAATATTATCCAATTTACTTTTAATTGTTAAAAAATACCCGAGAAAGGCAATCATGACAACAATCAAAATCCAACAGGTGATTTTGACGGATAAGGGCCAACTACCATAATTATTTGGATCTAAGGTATTGAACTGCTGAAGAAACTTATCCAGCGTCATTTTCTTTTTACGCACCACAACTTCATTTGGATTTAATTCATCAAATTCATCGAGACTCATTCGGTCGCCTCCACGGTTGAATTAGCTGTATTGGATGGTGCTTGTTGTTGTGCTTCTGGTGCAGCAGGTTGGGCGATTTCATCTAAGTCAGCAGTCACCACAAATGAACCATAGCCCTCTTCAACACGTGGAATCACGGAACTTGGCGCTTTATCTTTTTGTTCTTCAACTGCTAAAAAAGAATTCATGAAAGCGTTGCGATACCAAGCTGATGCTTCTAAATTACGCAAAAATTCTGCAACGGTATTTGGACTTTCAGCTCTGCCTTCAATGGTGAATTTATCGCCTGTACGCACAAATTTGGTAATGTACAAATTAGCTGGCGTAACACGAACCAGCTCATCTATCAGACGTACTGCAATCGGACGTTGCCCTTGCAAGCCTTGAATCAGTTTCATACGCTCAATAATAGCATTACGCTGCGCTTCCAAACCTTCCAGAGATTTTAATTGCACATCAAGATTTTGATTGGTGCTGGTAATCAGCTGATTGGCCTGTTCCTGGTCTTCAAGTTTATGGTCATAATAAAACCATGAGGATGTAACCGCCAAAGCGCCAACGAATGCCGCCCCAATACAAATTGCTATAAATTCTTTTTTCCGTTTCTCTCTCAGCTCATCACGCCAAGGGAGCAAGTTAATTCTTGCCATTAATCAAAACTCCTCAATGCCAGACCACATGCCACCATGAGCGAGGAAGCATCATTCTCTATTTTTTTAATATCGATTTGTGGAGAAAACCCCATTTGCAAAAATGGGTTGGCAATTGTGACGCGATAACCCAGTTTTTGTTGTAGTAATTTCGCGAGTCCTGGAATATTCGCATTCCCCCCCGCCAATAAAATGTGGTCAATCTCATTGAACTGTGAAGACGAGAAGAAGAACTGCAGTGATCTTGCTGCTTGCTGAACTACAGCTTCCAAGAATGGCTCTAAGACTTCAACATCATAGTCATCGGGCAATGAACGGGTTTTCTTGGCACGGCCCGCTTCTTCAAAAGACAGACCATAACGATTTTGAATTTCTTGAGTCAGCTGTTTACCACCAAACACCTGTTCTCTGGTATAAATCACTTTATTATTTTGCATGACAGATAAGGTCGTCATGGTATGACCAATATCTAAAATACCCACCGTATTCACACCTATTGGTAAAGTATCGGAAAATACTTTATAGGCATTTTCTAGCGCAAAACTTTCAACATCGGCAATTTTTGGTGTCAGGTTAGCCAGTTCCAGCACTTCAGCACGTGCTTCTACATTTTCAAGACGCGTTGCAACTAAAAGCACATTTACCCGATTCGGATTGGCTAAACGATCCGGCAATACTTCAAAATCCAGACTGGCTTCGTCCAGAGGAAAGGGAATATATTGCTCGGCATCCATACGAATCTGGACTTCACGTTCGTCATCCGTCATATCCGCATCCATTTCAATGGTTTTGGTAATGACCAGTGAAGTTGGGACTGCGAGCGCTGCAGCTGTACATTGAGTATTGGCAAGATTGAGTGCTCGCTCTAGCGCATCACCCACTGCTTCTGGATTTAAAATATTTTTTTCAACAACACTACCTTCAGGCAAAGGAATCAGCGCATAGCTTTCTACCCAATACCTGTTACCGCTCTTAACAGAAAGTTCTAACAATTTAACAGAAGTAGAACTAATATCTACTCCTATTAATCCCTTATTCGGCTTACGATATAACCTGAGCACAATATAATTCCTATTATTTTTTTATCCCCAATAAAAGTAACTTACTAATCAGTGATGGTCTATAATTTTATACAGATACAATAACTCATCTAACAATCTGTATGTGTAAAGGCTATACTGACCGCCAATTAGTTTGCCATTAGCTCTTATTAAAACTTACTTGTTATGAAAAAGCTATCTTGTTCGGGCCATGTTCATCCATTTTTTTTGATCATAATTATAGTCTTGGTCTCAATTCCGATGGGATTTTATGGTATGTATCTCTATATTGCCCCATCCCTGCCTAAAATGACCACCTTAAAAAAGGCGCCATTATTAAAACCTTTACAAGTATATAGTGCAGATAATGAGCTGATTGCCGAGTATGGCGGAAAGTTATCTGTCCCGGTGGAATACAAACAGATTCCCAAACCTTTTATCTCTGCTTTTCTTGCTGCAGAAGATTCATCGTTTTTTGAACATAGCGGCATCAGTTTTAAAGGTTTAGGTCGTGCGGTGAGTGAAACCATCACCGGTTCCAATGTGCAAACTGGTGGTTCCACCATTACCATGCAAGTGGCAAAAAACTATTATTTAACCCCTGAACGTACATTAAAACGCAAACTGACTGAAATTTTTCTGGCACGCAAAATTGAACAGAACCTGACCAAAGAAGAAATTCTTACCTTATACGTAAATAAAATCTTCTTGGGTAAAAATGCCTACGGGATTGCTGCGGCTGCAAAAATTTACTACAACAAAAATCTGGATCAGCTCAGTATTGCTCAAATGGCCATGATTGCCGGCCTACCCAAAGCACCCTCAAAATACAATCCTGTCGTCAATCCTACCCGCGCCTTGGAACGCCGCAACTGGATTCTGGGTCGTATGCTGCAGTTGGGTTATATCAATCAAACTCAGTATAAACAGGCCATTGCTGAACCGGTTAACCTCGATATGCCAGACCGCGGCATCAATAACAAATATCCCTATGTCGGTGAAATGGTCCGTTCAGAATTGGTGGAAAAGTTTGGTGAACAAGCAATTGATTCTGGCTATAAAGTTTATACCACGATCAATAGCCAGCGTCAGGCCTTCGCAGAACAGTCTGTACAGGAAGGTCTCGAAGCCTATGACCGCCGACACGGCTGGAGAGGTGCCGAGGCACATGACAAACCACTGAGCGATTTCATCCCTTATGCAAATACCTATCCTGCCAAGGTGGTTAAAGTCGAGAAAAATGCTTTTGAAGCTTTGATGCAAGATGGCTCTACAGTGACTGTGCCCTGGTCAGGCATGTCTTGGGCTGCTCCCTATCGAAATGCCAATAGCATTGGTCCTGCTCCGCGTACAGCTGCACAAATCGTAAAAATAAACGATATTATCCGCTTACGTCCGAATGACAATAAAACCTCTTGGGCACTGGTACAGATTCCTAAAGCACAAGGCCAGCTGATTGCATTAAACCCGAACAATGGCGCAATTGAAGCAATTGTTGGTGGATACAATTTTTATCAGTCTAAATTCAACCGTGCCTTACAGGGCTGGCGTCAACCAGGTTCGACCATTAAACCCTTTGTTTATGCATTGGCACTTGAACGTGGTATGACCCCCTATAGCATGGTCAATGACAGTCCGATCACTATTGGCAAATGGTCACCAAAAAATTCCGATGGTCGTTATCTTGGCATGATTCCATTACGTCGTGCCCTGTATTTATCGCGAAATACGGTATCGGTTCGCCTGCTGCAAACGGTGGGCATCGAGCGTACCCGACAATTACTGATGGATTTTGGTTTACATGAAAATCAGATTCCGCGAAATTACACGATTGCCTTAGGTACACCACAAGTTCTTCCTATTCAAATGGCTACAGGCTATGCCACTTTCGCCAATGGCGGTTACCGCATTCAGCCACATTTTATTGACCGTATTGAAGATGCCTATGGCAAAGTGATTTATCAAAGCAATCCGGAATATGCGTGTATTTCCTGCATCAATCAAAATGATGAAGAAACTGCATCTGCAGAACCCGTGACCCCTGATGATGAAGTGATTAATATCACCAATCAGACGCTGCCAGAAGAAAAACAGCTCGCCCAACTTGAGCTGGATGAAACAAAGAGCCAGTACCGTCAGGCACAGCGTATCTTGAAATCAAGCTCGGCATATGACATGGCCAATATTCTGCGTGATGTGATTCAGCATGGTACCGGACGTGCCGCACTCAGAATTGGCCGTGATGATATTGGCGGTAAAACAGGAACCACCAATGACGCCAAAGATGCCTGGTTTGCAGGGTTTAATGGCAAACTGGTGACTGTAGCATGGGTTGGTTTTGACCAACCAACTACACTAGGCCGTCGTGAATACGGTGGTGTTGCGGCCTTGCCAATCTGGACCAACTTTATGGGCAAGGCCTTAAAAGGTACACCAGCAGCCTGGGTACATTTTGACAAAAATGCCAAAGCACCAGCCAATCGTAACCAGACGATTACTATAGGTGAACCCGTCCAGACAGATCGCTCCTCTCCACCTTTGGCTCGTCCATTGTACCGTCCGGCACCTGCTGCCCCAGTGCGGGCACCGGAAAGCGACTTTGACGACTTGCCCGGAGAAGAAATCCTGGTTCCAAATAATGCAAATCCTCCAGATATGCAAAAACAAAACAGCAAACCGGATGCGCTGGATAATCTGATTGATGTATTTCATTGACATCTTCCCCTAGCTAAAGTAAGGGGATTCCTACTGCTGGACGCTTATGCCCAAGCGCAAGAATGTTTAGGGCGGAATTTAAATCCCGATCGTGGTGTGTACCGCACACCATACAATCCCATTCTCTTATTCGCAAATCTGCTCTACCTTTCGGGCTGCTGTGAGATATTTCACCACAACTCGAACAAATTTGGGTGGTATAGGCTTCGTTAACTTCTTCAAACAATACCCCTGCGTTCTCGCATTTATACTTGAGCATTATTTTAAGTGCTGAAAATCCTGTATCTAAAACAAACTTTGCCATCTTAGTTTTTACAAGTTTATTCGCACTTAGATTACCTACAACAATCAGTGCATTTTCCCTTACAAGCATAGTGCTTGCTTTGTGCAAATGATCTTTACGACTATTTGCAATCTTGGCGTGTAACGCACGTACACGTTTTTTATTCTTTGCTCGTTGAGCAATTCCTAATTTATGCTCATATTGACGATAGAATTTAGGATTCGAAATTATCGTACCATCGGAACACGTTGCGATAGCCTTTAAACCAAGATCAATGC
Organism: Acinetobacter sp. YH01022; assembly: GCF_013420235.1. Lineage (NCBI taxonomy): Bacteria > Pseudomonadati > Pseudomonadota > Gammaproteobacteria > Moraxellales > Moraxellaceae > Acinetobacter > Acinetobacter sp. YH01022. The sequence continues at coordinate 21,632 of NZ_VOYP01000010.1, forward strand.
CAATTGCTTTGGTTGCTGTCGGCTTGACTTGCTTAGGTGAATTCACCACTAGACATACATACCAACGCCCACGGCTATCCTCAATGAATGAACCTGTCTTAATGCTGTATTGGCTTAAACCGTAACTATCCCACACCTTGAACTGATGCTTGCCGTATTGTACATAGCCATCAGCATACTTGATGGCAACTTTCTTGAAGGGTATCCATCCAAGCGATCTTCTTGCTGATTTCTTGTTACTCACACGCCATTTCAGTTTTGTTTTTTTAAACTGTTTCCTTCGTGTGACCAATTCTTCAGTAATAGCCTGAATAGTTTGGCTATGAAGCCCACATTCTTTTGATGTGCCTTTAGTGTACTTGGCAATATCGTAAGCAGTTAGAAATTCACCTTTTCTTTTAAGGTGCTTGAAACTTAAATCATTCACATAATTCCAGACAAAATTCACTTCGGATGCCAATTGATCTAGCACCTCGCAATGTTTGTCCTTGATACGCAATTTAAGTGTCTTCATGTGCTTATATTAATATTTTGATGGTCTTAAAAAACCATCAAACAGACTTGAACGACACTTCATGTCGTGTCGCTTATATACTCGGACCACCCCGAGATTTTACACTCCAATGCATAAAAAAACTCCCTCATTTGAGGGAGTTTTTTTATGCGGCTTATTTCTTTTTAAATAAATAAATCTGAAATTGGGCCTTTAACTCAAACTGATCTTTCTGCTCTAACACCTGACGTCGCTCTGGCTTGGCTTTATAGGCATAAGGCGTCATCGCAATCAGATGCTTTAAATCCGCTTGTGACAAGGTAAGGGGCGCGTCGACCACACTTTCCTCCACCAGCTCAAAAGCATCTTGCAGCTGAGTGACAAATTTATGCGGTTCATGCGGATTCACTTCTGCAAAAAGTGCCTCACGCATGGCATATAAATGCTCTTTCGCCGGGGTCACCACCATCAAATAGGCATGCGGTTTCAGTACCCTTAATATTTCCGGTTTCGGAATCGGACTGAATAAACTGGTACATAAATCAATTGAAGCATCCAGTACTGGCACAGTAGCTCCTGTTCCCACCACCCAAGTCACATTTTTATTGAGCTTTGCAGCCACCTGAACAGCATTTTTAGCGATATCCACACCGACACATTGCAGTACTTCCGCCTGCATAGCACTGGTGTAATAACCTTCACCACAACCAATATCCAGCAGGTTTTCAATGCGTAATTCACGAATTTTTTCAACCACTGCCTGCTGTAAAGGCGCATAAAAACCGGCACTTAAAAATGCACGACGCGCCTGTACCGATTCAGGTGTGTCGCCCGGATTCTTACTGTGCTTATGTTGCACTACATGCAGGTTCACATAGCTCTGTTTGGCCACATCATAACTGTGATTATTCACACAGTGCCATGTTTTTCCAGTCAGTTTCAATACTTCATGACAGACAGGACACATCAGCAGATTCATATTTTTCTCCAATGCCTGAAATCAGGCGATAAAAAAGCCGGCAGATGTGGGAGCAAATGCCAGCTTTTTTCGAATATTTGCTTAACGCAATTTTAAGGTCATTAAGCCTAAAACTACCAGCATAATCGTAATAATCCAGAAACGAATCACCACCTGGGTTTCACGCCAGCCTTTTTTCTCATAATGATGATGTAGTGGTGCCATCAGGAAGACACGTTTGTTACGCATACGCAGTGAACCAATTTGCAGGAACACCGAAATGGCTTCTACGACAAAGACCCCACCCATAATCGCAAACACGATTTCCTGACGAACCATGACTGCAATCGTACCCAGCATTGCACCTAAGGATAAAGCTCCGACATCACCCATAAATACTTGTGCAGGATGTGCGTTATACCAAAGAAAGGCCAAACCGGCACCAATCATGGCTGCACAGATCACCACCAGTTCAGAAGAATATTTTACATAAGGGATATGCAAATAATTGGCAAAGCGGACATCTCCGGCCAGATAGGCAAATACCCCCAAACCGGCAGCAACCAGAACAATCGGCATAATCGCCAGACCATCCAGACCATCAGTCAGGTTCACCGCATTGGATGCACCGTTAATTACCAGATAGGTAAAGATAATGAAACCAATCCCTAAAGGAATAACAGATAATGGAATGGTCAGATTTTTAAAGAAAGGAATCAACAGATCCAGCATGTTGCTGGTATGCACAGGATTGGCCTGCTGGGTCGCAATCACATACAAGGCAATACCGGCACCCAAAGAAGCCACTGAAGTCCAGAAGAATTTTTTTCGTGCAGGCAGACCGGCATTGTCTTTATAACGTACCTTGATCCAGTCATCTGCCCAGCCGACAGCACCAAAAATCACCATCACGCCCAGTACAATCCAGACATAAGGGTTAGATAAATCTGCCCATAACAGGGTTGAAATACCAATCGATAGCAGGACCAGAATCCCGCCCATGGTTGGGGTTCCCATTTTTTTGGCATGATTTTCAGGAGCAAAAGAACTTACCGCCTGCCCGTATTTTAAAGCTTGGAGCTTACGGATCATCACCGGACCCAAAACCAGTCCAATGGTCAATGCGGTTAAGACACTGAGCAAAGCACGTAAAGTTAAATAACGAACCACCTGAAACGTGCTGTCAAAGCCCGCCAAATGTTCAAATAGCCATAACAGCATTTAGAGTTTCTCCATCAAATCAGCCATCAATGTTTCCATGTGGGTATAGCGAGAACCTTTAAACAGGAAACTCATGGATTGAGGTTGATGTGTTTCAATTAAACTAAGTAAGAAAGGAAGGGCTTGTGCCTGGGTCAGGAAGGCCTGCAGTTTTTTGCCATACTGAGTACTGCGTGCCCCTTCCTGGGTAGCCGGAGCAAATTCACCCACAGCGACCACGAAGTGAACTCCCGGTACCGAAACCAGGTCACGCCCCAGCATATAGTGTTGCTGTGCAGCACTTGCACCTAATTCACCAATATCACCAATCACCATTACTTTGACGCCTTCCTGCTGCGCCAGCACTTCGGCTGCAGCACGCATCGATGTCGGATTGGCATTGTACGTATCATCAATAAACAGATGTTTTGCGGTATGAATAAAGTTCAAACGACCTTTCGCGCTTTTCGCCTGCTCCAAACCGGTCACAATATCATCCAGCGTAACACCAATCGCCAAGGCAAAAGCAGCAGCGGCAGTAGCATTCTGCACGTTGTGTTCACCGGCAAATGGCAGATTGATCTGACGCACACCTTGCGGGGTATTTAGCGTAAAGCGGGAAGATTGTGCTTGCAACTCGATGTCTGTTGCATATACATCACCACCTTGCCCGAAACTCAAGACTTTTTCAGTCTGTACTGCCTGACGAATCGGGTCAGCAAAATCATCTGCCGCAGGAACAATTGAGGTGCCTGCTTTATCAATATGACGATAAATTTCCGATTTTGCCCGACAGATACCATCGCGTCCGCCAAACTCACCTAAATGTGCAGTACCAATATTGATAATCCCGGCGACATGCGGTTGCACCAGATTTGAGGTGTAATCAATTTCACCTTGATGGCTGGCACCCAATTCCATCACGGCATACTGGTGTTCAGCACGTAGCTCAAGCAGCATCATCGGTACGCCCAAATCGTTATTCAGATTGCCGCGGGTAATTAAGGTCGGTGCCAGACGTGACAAGATACTGCCGAGCATTTCCTTGGTGGTGGTTTTACCACTACTGCCAGTTAGGGCAATCACTTTCAATTGTGAATTTTGTGCACGGCGATAAGCCCCTAGATATCCCAATGCCACACGGGTATCGGCAACCACAAGCTGACAGATATCAGCATCCACCGGATGGCTAACAATTGCGATTTCACAGCCCTTAGCCGCCACTTGGGCAACAAAATCATGCGCATCAAAACGTTCGCCTTGCAAGGCAAGAAAAGCATCGCCTTTTTCCGCAAAGCGTGAATCGGTCAAAATCCGTTTGATTGCGCCTTGAGGCACTTTCTCATTCAACCAGTAACTCTGGGTGGCTTCAGCAAGCTGTACGGCTGTCCACGGTTCTAAAGGTACTGTACTGGTAGTTGATGTATGCATGATGGTTCCCTATTGCACAGGATAAGCTGAATCTGGTGAGTAATGCTGTGCATCAATGGCCGCCTGCACTTCAACCACATCATCGAACCAATGACGTACGCCATCAATTTCCTGATAGTTTTCATGCCCCTTACCGGCAATAATTACAATATCACCCGCCTGAGCCTGTTTCACTGCAAATTTAATCGCTTCACGGCGGTCATGAATTTCATGCACGCGATGTGCTGAAAAATCAATTCCGGCTTTCATGTCGGCAAAAATCTGTTCAGGATTTTCACTACGTGGATTGTCTGAAGTAATCAGCGCAACATCGGCATGATCTAAGGCAGCTTGAGTCATCAATGGACGCTTGCCACGGTCACGGTCGCCACCACAGCCAAAGACTGCCCATAAATTTTTCACTACATGGCGTTTTAAGGTGGTCAGTACCTGAATCAGGGCATCCGGCGTATGGGCATAATCCACTACGAACAGGCGCTCGCCATCACGAATGACCTGCATACGACCCGGCGCACCTTTCAGTTGTGCTGCAACTGCAATCAAATCGCTTAGCTTAAAGCCAGCCTGCTGTGCAGCAATCAGACTCGCCACAAGATTTTCTACGTTAAAATGGCCCAGCAATGGGCTGTTGACTTCAAATTCACCATCCGCAGTGATCAGTTTAAAGTACGCACCGTTTAAACTATATTGAATATTTTCAACCCGATAGTCAGCTGTCTTAGTGGTCGAGTAAGTAAGGATTTTCGGTTGGGTCGGATTTGATTGGGCAGCATCAATCATGACCTGTGCATGTTCATCATCCATGTTGATAATGGCTACTTTCAAGCTGGAAAATTTAAATAATCGCGACTTGGCTTCAGCATAAGCTTCAAGCGTTCCGTGATAATCCAGATGATCGCGACTCAAGTTACTATATGCCGCAATTTCGATATCACAGCCATTTAAACGCCCCTGTTCCAGACCATGCGAGCTGGCTTCAATCGCTGCAAATTCAGCACCGGCCTGCGCATATTCATGTAAGGCATTTTGCAGCTGCAAAGCATCCAGCGTAGTATGCGTAGAGGCTTCCAGATTCGGTAAAATACCGTTACCGGTGGTTCCCATCACGGCGCATTTCTTGCCTTGCAACATCAGCAGTTCAGCAATTAAACGCGAGATGGTGGTTTTACCGTTGGTTCCTGTCACTGCAATAATGCGCGCGGCATTTACAGCTTTGGTCGCTTGTAAATACTGTTTTTGCCACTGTCCCATCAAATGACGGACATTCGCTACCACTATACTATTTTCCAGACCTAACTCTGTTTCGCTGACCACAGCCAGAGCCCCCCTTGCCAAAGCCGATTGGGCAAACTGCAAGGTTTTTTCAGGCTGAGAAAAACTAGTCAGGGCAATAAAAATTTGCCCTGCGTCAACTTTACGACTATCTAAACTAAAGCCAGTGAATGGCTTGCTCATCCATCCAGCGGTTTTCTCAGTATGGTAGATATCTTGAAATGTAATCGACATTTATCACCTGTTACTGGATTTTGGGAGTATCTAAAGGTTTATCTAAAGGCACGTTCATCAAACGTAAGGATTCCTGCATCACACGTGCAAACACTGGCGCGGCCACCAGACCGCCATAATATTGCCCTTTCGGGTTTTCCACCACAATGACCATCGCCAAACGCGGATCACTGACCGGCGCCATACCGGCAAACAGCGCACGGTACTCACTATCTGAATAACCTTTACGGTCTGCACGTAATTTATGCGCAGTACCGGTCTTACCCGCCACACGATAACCTGGAATATTCGCCTGTTGTGCTGTACCACCCGGCAAGGTCACAGCTTCCATCATCAGCAAAACCTGTTCAGCAATTTTTGCATCAATAATCTGTTCGCCTTTCGGTGGCTGTTCTAATTTATATAAGCTTAAAGGGACTTTGACCCCTTTATTGGCAATCATGGCATAAGCATCGGCAATTTGCAGCACGGTCGCATTCAGACCATACCCGTAGGCCATGGTACCTACTTCAGAGACATTCCATTTGCTTGGCGGCAAAATCAGACCCGCACTTTCACCCGGGAATTTCACCGCAGAACGCTGCCCCAAACCTACGCGTTTATAGAAAGTCGGTAAGGTTGCATAAGGCAGTGACAAGGCAATTTTTGCCACACCCACGTTGGAAGATTTCTGGATGATGCCGCCTAGGGTCAGTGCGCCATAGTTATGCGTATCACGGATGGTATGGTTACCAATACGCATACTGCCCGGCGAAGTATTGACGACAGAGTTCGCGGTATATTTGCCACTTTCCAGCGCCATCGCTACGGTCAGCGGTTTCATGGTAGAACCCGGCTCAAACGAGTCGACTGCACCGCGGTTACGCATGGCATCTTTATTGGCCAGACTCTTTTTATCGTTGGGATTATATGAAGGCCAGCTGGTCATGGCCAGAATTTCACCAGTTTTGACATCTACCGCAATCGCGGTTGCAGAGCGGGCATTATTGGCCACACCGGCAGCAGTCAACTCACGGTACATAATATATTGCAGCCGTGAATCGATACTTAAGGTGATATTTTCCCCAGCTTCGACTTCCTTGATAATTTCAGGATCTTTAAAACGGTTGCCTTTTTTATCACGCACAATCTGCTGTTCGCCATCATGACCAGATAAAGTCTTATTCAGCTGCATCTCCAGGCCTTCAATCCCCACGCCTTCACTATTGGTTAAACCAATAATCTGCGCATTGGGCTGCGGCTGCGGATAGTAACGTTTATAGTTTTTCTCAGTATAAACCCCCTGGAACTCACGCTTGGCAATCAGTTCCGCCTGCTGGGGCGGAATTTCTTTTTGCAGCACCAGATAACGTGAACGAGGTTTGTCGTTCATTTTCTTTTTCAGCTCGGCACGGTCGATGCCCACTGCATCAGCAAGCTCATCCAAATTGAGGTTTTTATCGGGTAACTGGCGTTTCAGTTTGCGATTATTGGGATCTTTGGCCAGTTCAGCAGTAATCTCGTCAAACTGTTTTTTGGTTTCAAAATAGTCACGCGGATCAATCACCACCTTCATCACTGGCGTACTGATAGCCAGAGGTACACCATGACGGTCATAGATGACGCCACGCATCGCCTTGATTTTTTCAGTTCTTAAAATATTGGCATTGGCCTTGTTTTGTAAAAAGTCCTTATTGATCACCTGCACATAAAATGCACGACTCACCAGAGCTAAAAAGCAGAGTAAAACCACGCTCCACATCAAATAAAAACGCCACATGTCTACACTGAGGGCATTTTTCTCACTAATTGGCTGCTGCTTTTTGCGTGTTGCCTGTGTTGTTCTTTTGTCCACCATAATTACAGCTAGCCCTATTTTTTATCTTCTGAAGTCATTGGTAAAGCAATTACAACCGTCTGTGCTGCAGGAGGCGAATACATGCGCAATTGCGTTACTGCACGCGTGCCAATCTGTGCCGTCGCACCAAAAGTTTGTTGTTCAATCAGCAAACGACCCCACTCTGCATTCAGATCATCCCTTTCCCGCATAAAAGAACTGAGTTCGCGGTAGTCATGACGATATTCAAACACTTGAAATACCACCATGATTGCACTGACAAAGACCAACATCAGCAAAATGATATAACTGATGAATTTTTTCATCGGTTTTTTGTCAGTTTTCTTTTCAACAACTTCAGTTTTCATTATTCGCCTTTTGAAGCTAAGCGCTCTGCAACTCTAAGCCATGCACTACGAGAACGAGGGTTGGCCTTCACCTCTTCTTCACTGGCACGGACTCGGGAAATTTTCTTTAAACGACGGGTATCTTCCCGCTTTTGTGGTAATCCCCAACTGGTATCTTCCGCTAAAGTCGATTCTTTTTGAATAAATTGTTTAATTAAACGGTCTTCCAGTGAATGGAAACTGATCACCGCCAAACGTCCCTCGGGTTTTAAAACTTCCACAGCCTGTGGCAAGAATGCTTCAATATCATCTAATTCTTTATTAATGGCAATACGGATGGCCTGAAAAGTTCGGGTTGCCGCATGTTTATTTTTTTCCCATTTCGGGTGAGCAACCTTTACGATCTCTGCCAGTTGAGCCGTGGTTTCAATATAACCGGCAGCTTTAATGGCTTTGGCAATACGGCGACTATAACGTTCTTCACCATACTGGAAAATGATATTCGCCAGGGCTTTTTCTTCAATATCCACCAGCCACTCGGCCGCCGTTGGACCTTGTGAATTATCCATACGCATATCCAGTGGACCATCTTTCATAAAACTAAAGCCACGTTCCGCCTGATCGAGTTGTGGAGATGACACCCCTAAATCTGCCATCACCCCATCCACCTGGTCGATACCCAATGCTTCCAGCTCCTGCTTTAAATCGGCAAAGCTGGCATGAATAATCTTGAAACGTGAATCTTCCTGTTCCAATAGTGCCGCCGTTTGCAAAGCTTGCGGATCTTTATCAAAAGCATAAACACGTGCATTTTCATCTAACTTAGACAGCAATAAACGGGTATGACCGCCGCGACCGAAAGTCCCATCGACATAAATTCCTGTATTGCGATCTGCCAACAAGGCATCAACAGTTTCGTGAAGTAATACAGAAATATGCGACATAAGGGTTCAATCAATACTAGGAAAAATGTAACTGCACATTATTACCTTGTTTTAACAAAGCTCCAAACGACTTTTTGTAGGGAAATATTACTTTTCATAGAGAAAACCGTTTTTGGGGATATTGAAGCAAATTTTGTTGTAAATGCATATTAGTTAAAAAACCCGATTCTTCTCTTTATTGTTTGTTAAAATCTGCCAAACTTTGCTGAACCAATAAAAATAGAGAACTATTACTCATCTTTTTTAAATTTATGCTTCATTCAAAATAAAAAAGCCAATCACAAAGGATTGGCTTTTTAGATCACGCAGAATTAACGTTTGCTATTATAAATCTGGTCAAAAATCGCACCATTCACAAAATGGGTCTGTTGTGCTTTAGCCCAACCACCAAATACCTCATCAATGGTAAAGGTTTTTAGTTTAGGGAATTGCGCAGAATATTTAGCCAACACCTCAGGATTACGCGGACGGTAGTAATATTTTGCTGCCATTTCCTGACCCAATGGTGAGTACAAGTAATTGATATAACCTTTGGCTAACCACTTGTTGCCATCTTTCTCTACATTTTTATCCACGATAGCAACCGACGGCTCGGTCAGGATAGACATGGATGGATAGACAATTTCAAACTTGTTTTTGCCCAAAGTTTTTTGCGTCACCAGGGCTTCATTCTCCCAGGTCAATAACACATCGCCAATACCACGTTCCGCGAAAGTCGTCATTGAAGCACGTGCAGCCGAGTCCATCACTTTAACGTTGTGGTACATTTTACCGACGAAGTCTTTGGCTTTGGCCTCATTACCACCCGGTTGTTTCAGCGCATACCCCCAAGCCGACAAATATACCCAGCGTGGTAAACCGCCTGTTTTCGGGTTCGGAGTAATAATCTGTACGCCTGGTTTGGTTAAGTCAGACCAGTCTTTAATATGCTTTGGATTACCTTTACGCACCATAAATACGATGGTGGAAGTATAAGGCGCAGAGTTATGCGGGAACTCTTTTTGCCAACCCGGTTGAATCTGGCCGGACTTGACGATTTCTTCAATATCATTGGCCAGAGCCAGAGTCACCACATCGCCTTTTAGGCCATCCACTACGGAACGTGCCTGTTTACCTGAACCACCATGCGACTGTTTAAAATTGACAGTACGGCCGGTACGTTCTTTCCAGTAAGTACCAAAAGACTTGTTGAATTCTTCATAAAATTCACGCGTTGCATCATAAGATACATTTAAAAATTCACGTTCTGCCGCCTGAGCAGAAGTTGCAGTAAAAGCCATGCCGGTAGCAAGCAATGCTGCACTGAATAAGGCTTTAAATTGAGTTTTCATGACATACAGATCAATTATCTTCATTAATGCTAACTATATGAAATAAAGTCATAATCCGCAATTCATCAAACTTAGGCGTAACCGATTAAGATAAAAGGTTTTTCTACTTAATCTACTGTTTTAGATAGAAAAATGACGATAACATTATACTTATTTAAGATATATAGATTTTTATGGATTGGATATGAAAAAAACGGATAATAATTTATCCGTTTTGACTTTTTTATCGAAAATCTGGCTTAATTCTTTTCACTATAAATTTGATCAAAAATAGCACCATTCACAAAATGGGTTTTCTGTGCCTTGGCCCATCCACCAAACACATCACCAATGGTAAATAGTTTGATTTTGGGAAATTGCGCGGACGGAAGAAATTCTGTGCGGCCAGTTCCTGACCTTTTGGCGAATATAAATAGTTGAGATAACCTTTAGCCAAATTACGGTTGCCATCCTTATCGACATTTTTATCGACTATCGCCACCGATGGCTCAGCCAGAATTGAAATGGACGGATAAACAATCTGATACTTGTCTTTACCTAAGCCTTGAGTCGCCAGCAGGGCCTCATTTTCCCAAGACAATAGCACATCACCAATACCACGTTCTGCAAAAGTGGTTAAAGAGCCACGTGCGCCAGAATCCAGCACTTTGACATTGCCATACAGTTTTTTCACCAGTTCCCGTGCTTTAACATTATTTCCACCCGGCTGTTTTAACGCATAACCCCAGGCAGACAGGTAAATCCAGCGTGGTGCACCGCCGGTTTTTGGATTTGGCGTAATAATTTCTACACCCGGCTTGGTTAAATCGTTCCAGTCTTTAATATTTTTGGGATTACCCTTGCGAACCAGAAAAACCATAGTCGAGGTATACGGTGCAGAATTGTTCGGAAACTGCTTTTGCCAGTTTTTATGGATCAGGCCTGCCTTTACAATTTCATCAATATCGTTGGCTAAAGCCAGAGTCACGACATCAGCCTGCAAACCATCAATCACGGAACGTGCCTGTTTACCTGAACCGCCATGAGATTGCTTGAAATTAATGTCCTGTCCGGTACGTTGTTTCCAATACGCACCAAAAGCCTGATTATATTCCTGATAAAACTCACGGGTCGGATCATAAGACACATTCAGGAAATCTTTCGCTGCAAAACTCTGTGTCCCTATTCCCCCCAGCAATACCAAAAGAGTAGAGGCGATTATTTTTTTCATGTGTAACACTCTTATTTAACTTTTATTTAACAATGAGGACACTATATAAATCATAAATATTTTTAACAATCATAAACTTATAATATTTTATTGATTAAAAATCGGTTTTAAAGATATCCATAAAAATGCTTTAAAATGCACTTTTAGTACTAAAAAATATCAGCATAAATCTACAGCTTGTTGTTTTTCCTGATTCTTCATGTTGTCTCCATATTTTTTTGATACAAAGAGCACAATGTTTACAGGTATTTATTATTTTGTAAAAAAGTGTGAGCTAGTTCTACTTTTGTATTTTTTTGTATGGTTAAATGGTACTCGCTCATCGGATTAAAACAATATATAAAATTCCAGCACCGGAAAAAAAAGGGGGATGTGGAAATGAGATATACAGCAATTATACAAGCGCTTAGCTTAAGTTTAACTTTAGGGTTTATGGCTCAGCTGGGACATGCAGCAGCAATCAAAGGTAGCGAAGCCAAAGTGATTTTAGGTCCTGAAAAGTCTTCATTGATTGAAAAAGCCCTGCAACAGCAAAAGCAAGGTGGAAATACGTTACGTGCCGATAACGATTTAAAGATGTTGACCGAAATTAAAGTGGCACCAACTCAAAGCTTCTTTGCTGCTCAAAACCAGAAATTCAGCCGTTTTGTGCAAGCACTGTTCCCTCAAAGCAGCTCTTAACTCAACAGCGAACTTATTCCCCTTTAGAAGTTCCTATCTAGCCTAATCATTTCAATGTTGAATTTAACATTAAGTGATTAGGCTTTTTCGTTATAATAGCCTTCATTCACATTCTGAAAAATATTGGTTATGACTGTTCGTACTCGTATTGCGCCTTCTCCTACTGGCTTTCCACACGTAGGCACTGCTTATATTGCCTTGTTTAACTTATGTTTTGCTAAACAGCATGGCGGTGAATTTATTCTTCGTATTGAAGATACCGACCAACTGCGCTCAACCCCTGAATCCGAAAAAATGATTTTAGATTCATTACGCTGGTTAGGCTTAAATTGGTCAGAGGGGCCAGATGTGGGCGGTCCACATGCACCGTACCGTCAATCCGAGCGTATGAGCATCTATAAACAATATGCCTTGGAACTGGTAGAAAAAGGTCATGCTTTCTACTGCTTCGCAACACCAGAAGAACTGGATCAAATGCGTGCTGAACAGCAGGCGCGTGGCGAAACGCCACGTTATGATGGTCGTGGTTTAAAGCTGTCGGCAGAGGAAGTGCAGCGTCGCCTTGCCGCAGGTGAGCCCCACGTGATTCGTATGAAAGTACCTAAAGAAGGCATTTGTAAAGTCAACGACTTACTGCGTGGGGAAGTTGAAATTCCTTGGGCTCAAGTCGACATGCAAGTTTTGCTCAAAACCGATGGTTTACCGACTTACCATCTTGCCAATGTGGTTGATGACCATTTGATGCAAATCACTCACGTTTTCCGTGGTGAGGAATGGTTACCATCGGCACCAAAACATCAGTTGCTCTACCAATACTTTGGCTGGGAAATGCCAGTACTGGGTCATATGCCATTACTTCGCAACCCGGACAAATCAAAACTGTCTAAGCGTAAAAACCCGACCTCTATCAATTACTACAAAGACATTGGTGTGTTGCCGGAAGCCTTGTTGAACTATTTAGGTCGTATGGGCTGGTCAATGCCAGATGAACGTGAAAAGTTCACTTTGGCAGAAATGATTGAGCATTTCGACATTAAGCGTGTATCCCTCGGCGGTCCGATCTTTGATGTGGAAAAACTCAACTGGCTCAACGGTCAATGGATTAAAGCGCTCTCGCCTGCCGAGCTGTTAAATACTTTATTAGCATGGAAATCTGACCGCAATACCCTGGAAGACATTGCTGCTGCCATTCAGCCGCGTATCAACCTGCTTTCTGAAGCAGTGAACTGGGCTGGTTTCTATTTCAACCAGTTCCCAAGCATCAGCAAAGAACAATTTGAAAGCAAGAAATTATCTGAAGAACAGGTTCGTCAAAGCTTGCAGTTTGCCATTTGGCGTCTGGAAAGCCTGTTCACCTGGAATAACGACACGGTGAGTCAAACCTTAATGGACTTGGCCAACCAGATGGAAATTAAGCTGCGTGACTTTATGCCCACCTTCTTTATTGCCATTGCCGGTTCAACCAGTTCAACCCCAGTCATGCAATCGATGGTGACGATTGGTCCTGACTTAACTTTCGCACGCTTACGTCATGCTCTGGAAATTGTTGGCGGACCGAGTAAAAAAGAAGCAAAAATCTGGGAAAAACTCAATGAAAGCTTAAAATTGCCGAAAAATAATGCAGTTGATGAAGCATAATTGATTTTATAGTTGACGTGTGAGCGCAATACCCCTAATATTGCGCTCACACAAACTGGGGTCATAGCTCAGTTGGTAGAGCGCTACAATGGCATTGTAGAGGTCAGGAGTTCGATCCTCCTTGACTCCACCAAGTTCCACCTTTTTTTGTGTTGCCTCAATTGTCCCTATCGTCTAGAGGCCTAGGACATCGCCCTTTCACGGCGGTAACCGGGGTTCGAATCCCCGTAGGGACGCCATATTCAAGATCATCATAATATGGTTATGCTGATCTGATAAAAAACCCAAGCATTGCGACTTGGGTTTTTTATTGTCTCAATCTTTTATCAACTTTTATTTGCGCTGTTTTTGCTTTCTGTGTCATTCCGATTAAAATAAGCGATAAATTAAAATGATGGAGTTGTAATGCAATACCGTTGCCCAAAATGCCAAAGCCCTAAAATTATGCCTGTCGCTCAAGCCGGTAGCCCTGCAGTACGACCTGTAGTTCCTAAAAGTCTGGTCTTTCTTATTCCCGCAGTATTTATCTTATTACTGCTGGTTTTAATTAGTATTGCGATGTGGATTTTTGGCGATGGTGCAGGCTCTACCCTACAAGTTGCAACCGTAGTGGCTTTTATCATCTGCGTCATCGCCGGTTTCCTGTTTTACCGCGACCTGCCAGATTTTAAAATTTCCATGCAAGGCTTTATGCAATCGCAAAAGAAATGGAAATGCCGTGAATGTAATCACGAATGGGAAATCTAAAATAGATTTGATTTCACATCAGTTTCAGTGCTGGTGTGAATCTTCCTGATGAGGTGAATGTTCTTCGTGATCATCATGGCGATGACAGGATGAATGCAGCCCGCATTCATAATCTTCAATCTGTAGCGTGATTTCCCGAATACCGTGCTGATGCTGCAACATCTCCAAAGCTTGCTGATATAACAGTGTGCGATCTGCCTGAGGCGCATAAAGATGTACCGTCAGATGGACATTTCTGGAACTAATGGCCCATACCTTCAGTTGATGGATATTCTCCACATCCTTTAACGCCAAAAGGTCATTACGCAACTGCTCAATATCAATTTCTTCCGGAACTCCTTCCAGCAGAATGTTGATACTTTGTTTGAGTAAAATCCAGGTTCTTGGCAATACCCAGAGACCAATCAACATCGCAATTAGGGTATCTACCCACATCCAGCCAGTGAAATAGATGATTGCTGCGCCCATAATCACACCGATCGAACCCACAGCATCACTTAAAACTTCCAGATAAGCCCCTTTAATATTCAGGCTTTCTGTGGCGCTGGAAAATAAAATCCGCATAGAAATCAGGTTGATCATTAAGCCAATCACCGCAACTACCAGCATGCCCAGACTTTGAATTTCAGGTGGATGGCTAAAACGCTGATAAGCTTCAAACAGAATGTACATCGCTACAACAAACAGCATTAAGGCATTAAACAGGGCGGCCAAGATTTCAAAACGCTGATAGCCAAAAGTTCTTTTATCATCTGCCGGCATTTTGCCGATTTTGATCGCCACCAAGGCAATCGCCAGGGCTGCCGCATCGGTAAACATGTGTGCTGCATCAGAAAGCAGGGCTAAACTTTGAGTGATAAAACCTGCAATGACTTCAATAATAAGAAAAATGCTGGTGAGCGCCAGGGCAAAGGTCAGCTTTTTGGCATTCGCTTCCGTCACCACTGCATGACTATGATTATGCCCATGCTGTTCAGCCATACCTACTCCTCTATTACTCTATTTTTTCTGGTTTTTGTGATAGCGATTCAATTTAATAATCATACGACCATGAGGTAATAGTATGGCATTCTTACCCTAATACCATGAGCAATAAAATTAAACCTCAACACAAGAGATTTCTTTCATAAGTCCTGTCTCTCTTGATTTTACCCTCATCGTCAGAACAAAGGCACTGATAAAAGAAGTTCAATAATGGCTTTTCCACAATCCAACTTTAATAAAAAAATCATTTAAAAACATAAAATTAAAATAAAAAGCACATCATTGTTTTCAAATAAAAATTAACTTACAAATAAAAGAGATTTAATTTCTTAAAAACCTATATATATTAAGAATATTGGATAAAAATCATTTAATCCAGATGATAAGGAGCTGAATATGATCCTGCATAAAATAGAACAGATCGTTTACGCTTGGTTACCTTTATTCGACTCAACAAGACAAGGAAGACAAAACGCCCTTTCCGAAGTGCAGGCAGAATATACACAAGGCCAATATTACGAAAAATTAGCGCTTGAACATCATCAGACCTTTGAACGCCTGCATGCCTATCAACACACATCAGAAAACAATCCTGCCATTCAGGATAAACGCAATGCAGTCTGGAACTTTTTAAGTGCGGCATTAAAAGGTCATCGTGATTCTCAGTATAAACTGGGCCTGTGTTATTTGAATGGTGAATTGGGTCTAGATAAAAATTATACCCATGCTCAGGAATGGCTCGAAAAAGCCGCCAAACAAGGTCACCCGGAAGCAATAAAGACTTTAATGTATAGTTATTCGCAAATTGCATTTTAATCAAAAAACCAGCCCGAAGGCTGGTTTTTTTTCACATCAAAATCGGGAATTAAGCACCGATTTTACGATATTTTTGACGACGCGTTGCCAAGTCATCACCATCGCGCTTACGGCGATATTCTTCAAACTCGGTATAGTTACCAGTGAAGAACTCTGGTGTTTCATTTTCAAATGACAAGATGTGCGTTGCAATACGGTCGAGGAACCAACGGTCATGCGATACCACCATCACAGTACCTGGGAATACCAGAATTGCATCTTCCAGTGCACGTAAGGTTTCGATATCCAAGTCGTTCGATGGCTCATCCAGCAGAATCACGTTTGCGCCCATTTGCAGGATTTTCGCCAGTTGTAAACGGTTACGCTCACCACCCGATAAACTGCCTACACGTTTTTGCTGATCTTGACCTTTGAAGTTGAAGCGACCGATATACGCACGTGATGCGATTTCGTAATCACCAATCTTCAAGATATCCAGACCACCCGATACTTCTTCCCAAACGGTTTTGTTATCGTCCAAAGTATCACGGATCTGACCCACGTAAGCGACTTTAACTGACTCGCCCAGGGTTACCGTACCGGTATCGGGTTGCTGTTCACCAGTCATCATACGGAATAGAGTCGTTTTACCCGCACCGTTAGGACCGACAATACCGACAATCGCAGCTGGTGGTACTGTGAAAGACAAATCTTTATACAGTAATTTATCGCCAAACGATTTACTGATCCCTTCAACTTCTACAACCTTGTTACCTAGGCGTGGACCAGGTGGAATGTAGATTTCAGAGGTTTCATTACGCTGTTGGAATTCGCGTGAGTTAAGCTCTTCAAAACGCTCCATACGCGCTTTGTTTTTCTTTTGCTGCCCTTTAGCATTTGAACGAACCCATTCAAGTTCTTTTTTCAATGCCTTAGCAAAAGATTCTTCTTGTTTATTTTCCTGCTCTAAACGGGCATTTTTCTGCTCAAGCCAAGAAGAATAGTTACCTTGGTAAGGAATACCATGTCCACGGTCAAGCTCCAGAATCCACTCTGCAACGTTATCCAAGAAATAACGGTCATGTGTAATCGCAACAATTGTGCCAGGGAAATCTTTCAAGAAACGCTCTAACCAAGATACAGATTCTGCATCCAAATGGTTGGTCGGTTCATCAAGAAGTAACATGTCCGGCTTAGAAAGCAATAAACGGCACAGTGCAACACGACGACGTTCACCACCTGAAAGCAAGGTGACATCTGCATCCCAAGCTGGAAGGTTTAACGCAGCAGCAGCTTGATCCATTTGGTTGGTCAAGTTATGTGCATCCCAAGCGTGAATGATGGCTTCTAACTTTTCTTGCTCTTTTGCAAGTTTGTCGAAGTCAGCATCTTCCGCTGCATATTCAGCAAATACTTCATCCAGACGAGCCAAAGCATCCAATGGTTCACGTAAACCATCTTCAACGTTACCACGAACGTCTTTGTTAGGATCAAGTGGTGGTTCTTGCTCAAGGTAGCCGATTTTAATACCCGGTTGAGCACGGGCTTCACCTGAGAAATCTTTATCTACGCCAGCCATAATACGGAGCAAGGTCGATTTACCTGCACCGTTTAAACCAAGCACACCAATTTTTGCGCCTGGAAAGAATGATAAAGAGATGTCTTTTAAGATTTCGCGCTTAGGCGGAACCATCTTCGACACACGGTTCATCGTGTAAATATATTGGGCCACGTAGGACTCCTCTATAGAAAAAGCAACATTCGCACTCTACCCACAGCAGTATGCGAACAAATATTTGGCGGGCATTATACGATGAAAGTACAAAAAAAATAAGGCATAGCCTTCATCTTCAATAGAATGTTACAACTAATGGCGTGTTGGTTTTTTAAACACAATCGCAGATACTCAGTTTTATTGAATTGTGACTGAATAAAACCCATAGATATAAGAAAATTAGATATTCTTTTCTAGAATACGCACTTTTATTCATATCCACAGGTGATAGACTGATGGCATAACCCACCGAAACAATTAACTCACTTAGATGATGTAAACATGACTTATAAAGATGAAACTTTAGCGATTCACGCAGGGTACAGCCCAGAACCAACCACAAAAGCGGTCGCCGTACCCATTTATCAAACCACTTCTTATGCCTTTGACAATACTCAACATGGGGCTGATCTGTTCGATTTAAAGGTTCAGGGTAATATCTATACCCGGATTATGAACCCGACGACCGCTGTCTTAGAGCAACGTCTAGCTGCACTGGAAGGCGGGATTGGGGCTTTGGCTCTGGCCTCTGGGATGTCAGCGATTACCTATGCCATTCAGACCATTGCCGAAGCTGGTGACAATATTGCGTCGGTTTCAACGCTATATGGCGGTACATACAACCTGTTTGCCCATACTTTGCCTAAACAGGGCATTGAAGTTCGATTCTTTGATTACCAAAACCCTGAAGCCTTGCGTGGTTTAATTGACGAGAAAACCAAACTGGTGTTTGTCGAATCTATCGGCAACCCGCTCGGCAATATCATCGATCTGGAAGCCATCTCTAAAATTGCCCATGAATATGGTGTACCGGTGATTGTCGATAATACCGTTGCCACGCCTGCCCTGCTTAAACCTTTTGAATATGGTGCTGACATTGTCGTGCATTCACTGACCAAATATATTGGTGGTCACGGCAATTCAATCGGCGGTGCCATTGTTGATAGCGGTAAATTCCCTTGGGGCAAATATCCTGAACGTTTCAAAGTATTAAATACACCTGACCCAAGTTATCACGGGGTTAATTATGTCGAAGCCTTAGGTGCGGCTGCCTATATTGCCCGTGCGCGTGTGGTCCCTCTACGCAATACCGGTGCTGCCATTAGCCCCCTCAGTGTATTCCTGATCTTGCAAGGTCTGGAAACACTGAACCTTCGTATGGAGCGTCATACTGAAAATGCACAAAAGGTCGCGGAATATTTACAGCAGCATCCGAAAGTCAAATGGGTCAATTATGCTGGTTTAAAAGATCATCCTCAGCATGCGCTGGCACAAAAATACGTGAAAGGTAAACCTTCAGCAATTCTGTCTTTTGGTGTACAAGATGGCCGTGAAGGTGGAACACGTTTTATTGATGCCCTGCAACTCTTTACCCGTCTGGTCAATATTGGCGATGCCAAAAGCCTGGCCTGCCATCCTGCCACTACCACCCATCGTCAGCTCAACGAAGAAGAACTGAAGTCTGCAGGGGTGAGTATTGATATGGTCCGTTTATCTGTCGGTATTGAACATATTGATGATTTAATTGCAGATTTGGAACAGGCATTGGCACAAGTTTAAAGCTTTTGATTAGAATGCAATTTAGCCTTCTTTCTAAACGAAAGAAGGCTACTTTTATTTGAGTATAATTTTTTGATTATTTCTCTTTGCTTTGGTTTTAATTCATGGTAAAAATTAAATAACAGTTAAAACAATAATAGAGCAATTACTCTAATTATATTTGTAAATTCAATTACTTATTTGTAGATTTTTTCCCAACATTCGCTATTATAAATGGCTCGAGAATAGCTTAAATTTGCCAAATTTTGAGCGCTAGAATCAACTAAAAAAATAATCTAAATTTTTATTCTATTGAAACCAGGAAAATATTGTGAATTCTAAACTAGAGAAACTTTTTCAGAATCGAGTCAACGGCAAAGTTGTTTTAATTACTGGTGCATCTAGTGGTATTGGTTTAACCGCTGCACATAAACTCGCCGATGCCGGTGCACATGTTCTGTTGGTGGCTCGTACCAAAGAAACATTAGATCAAGTCAAACAAGAAATAGAAGCCAAGGGCGGCAAAGCATCTGTTTTCCCATGTGATTTAAATAACATGGAATCTATTGATGAGGTATCAAAAGAGATTTTAGCCTCTGTAGACCATATTGATATCCTGATCAACAATGCAGGACGCTCAATTCGTCGTGCAGTTCATGAATCGACCGACCGATTCCATGATTTTGAACGCACCATGCAGCTGAATTACTTTGGTGCAGTACGTTTAGTGATGAACATTCTGCCACAAATGATGATTCGCCGGGATGGCCATATCATCAATATCAGCTCGATAGGTGTCTTGGCCAATGCGACACGTTTTTCCGCTTATGTGGCTTCTAAAGCTGCACTGGATGCATTTAGCCGCTGTCTGTCTGCCGAAGTCCATTCGCATAAAATTGCCATTACTTCAGTTTATATGCCATTGGTTCGTACCCCGATGATTGCACCAACCAAAATCTATAAATACGTACCCACCCTGTCTCCGGAACAGGCAGCCGATTTAATTGCCTATGCGATCGTGAAACGCCCGAAAAAAGTTGCGACCCACTTAGGCCGTTTGGCTTCAATTACCTATTCTATTGCTCCAGACATTAACAATAAATTGATGTCAATTGGTTATAACCTGTTCCCAAGCTCTTCTGCTTCGGTAGGTCAACCACAGAAGCTGAATTGGGTTCAAAAAGCGTATGCACGTTTGTTCCCGGGTGAACATTGGTAAGATTGTGCAATACGAAAGCCAGTCACTTGATCTGCACCCCGAAAGTTGGATACTTCGTCTAATTTGGAGGGTGCTTTTCTATGGCTAAATATTCGCAAGAATTCAAACTTAAAGTTGTTCAATATTACTTATCAGGTTTTGGATCAAAAACAACAGGTCATAAATTTAATATAAATCCTAGTAGTGTTGAGGAATGGGTGAAATCCTATAATCAACATGGTGAGTCAGGACTGGATATTTTGAGAACGAAACCAGTTTTTTCGATCGAGTTCAAATATAAAGTAGTAAAAATAGCCTTAGATGAAGGTTTATCTATTAGAGAAACAGCTCAGCGGTTTAATATTAAAGAGAAAGAAACAGTTCGTAGGTGGTTATTCCTTTATCAGAAAGATGGTATAGATGGCCTGAAACCCAAGCCCAAAGGACCACTCAAAGGTATGTCAACACCCAAGTTAATTAAGAGTAAATACGCTCAAGAAGATCGTGATAAAACACAGGAACAGTTGCTTGAGGAGCTGGCATATCTACGTGCGGAGAATGCCTATTTAAAAAAGCGGAGAGCCTTGATTCAGAAGCAGAGAGAACAGGAAAAAGTCGAACTGCAACGATTGCAAGATTCGTGTCTGAATTAAGGCAAATCTATCCGCTAAGATACTTGATACGTGCCTCTAAAATAGCTCGAAGCACATATTTTTATCATGAAAAGCAATCCAGGCTTGACGATAAATACAGTAGCCTTAAGCATCAAATAAAGGTGATATATCATCAGCATAAAGGACGATATGGGTATCGCAGGATTACCCTTGCACTCAGGAACTTAGGTTTAACTATAAATCACAAGTGCGTCCAAAGGCTTATGCAGTCCATGCAGCTTAAATCACGTATCAGGGTTGTGAAATATCGTTCATATAAGGGACAGGTGGGTAAAATTGCAGACAATATATTGCAACGCCAATTTGAAGCAGATAAACCTAATCAAAAATGGGTTACAGATGTGACTGAATTTAAGGTGGGTAGTGAAAAGCTCTATCTATCACCTATTATGGATTTGTTTAATGGTGAAATTATTGCCTTTCAAACACAGCGCAGACCGCTGTTTGGATTGGTTAAAGATATGCTGAAAGAAGCTGTAAACAAGCTAAAACCAAGCGAAAAACCTATTGTCCACTCAGATCAGGGATGGCAGTACCAGATGGCGCATTACCAAAGACAATTATCGGAGAAAGGCTTAATTCAAAGTATGTCACGTAAAGGGAACTGCCTAGATAATGCATCTATGGAGAGTTTCTTTGGAATACTCAAATCTGAATGTTTCTATGGTAAAAAATTTAAAACAATTGATGATTTAGAGCAAACCGTGAAAGAATATATTCACTATTATAACCATGAACGAATCAAGGTTAAATTAAAAGGACTGAGTCCTGTAGAGTACAGGAGTCAGTCCTTAAAAGCTGCTTAATCAAACCGTCTAACTTTCTGGGGTCAGATCAACTAGACTGGCTTTTTTATGCTATAAACACCCATCATTTTTTGCTCTTAGATTTTTATGCGGATTGCTGCTCTCATTTTCCAATATAGCTGTTTTGCCTTTGCTCTTTTTCTTTGCTATCAAGTCGGTACTTCTCTATACCTGCAAGATTATAAATTGATGGATATCGTCAGCGATATCGGTACTATTTTAATTTGTATCGATTTAGGCGTATTCCTACATTTCAATAAGTCTCTGGCATCACTAAAAATGAAAAACGCTTCTCAGCAGCCTGCTATTCGGGTTTCAACGATAGAAAAAATCACGCGTAAGTTGGGTCATTTGGGTATTATTCTGATTATCTGTAGCTGGATTGTGCCAATCATTAATTCATAAAGATCAAATAAAAAAACCTCCCAATTGGGAGGTTTTCTTTGAACCATCAAAGATTATTTCGAACCTTTAATCCCGGCTTGAAGTAATAATGCACCCAAACCACCAATTTTATTTTCTTGTGGTTTAGCCGCTTGAGGTTTCTTGCCTTGTGGGCGGTCGCCTTGCGGACGTGAATGCTGTGGACGTTTAGCTTGAGGCTTACGTTCAGCACGTTGTTCATTCTGAGCATTGTCACGGCGTGGCTGACGTGGTGCTTTAGCCGGAGCTTCTGAACCTTCAGGACGCATCGACAGGTTCACACGGTTACGTTCAGCATCGACAGTTAATACACGTACTTGTACGATCTGACCCGGTTTCACCACTTTGTGCGGATCGGATACAAACTCGTTCGCCAGTTCAGAAATATGCACTAAACCGTCTTGATGTACGCCCACATCCACAAATGCACCGAAGTTGGTGACATTAGTAATCACACCTTCCAGCTGCATGCCTTCAGTCAATTGTGACACTTCAGTAATGTCATCACGGAACTTGGCAGTACGGAATTCCGGACGTGGATCACGGCCCGGTTTTTCCAGTTCAGCCAATACATCTTGAATGGTTGGTAAACCGAATTGCTCATCAGCAAATTCTTCGGCATTCACCTGGCGAATGATTTCAGAATTACCAATAATATCTTTTACCGTAGTGGCTTTTGCTGCAACAATTTTTTCTACCAAGCCATAAGACTCAGGGTGTACGGCAGATGCATCCAGTGGTTCAGAGCCATCTTGAATACGCAAGAAACCTGCCGCCTGTTCAAAGGTACGCTCGCCTAAACGTGGTACATTTTTGAGTGCCTGACGGTTATCAAAACGGCCATTTTCTTTACGGAAATCAACAATTTGTTGGGCAATCGATTTGTTTAAACCTGCGATATAACCCAAAATTGCTGAAGATGCTATATTGACATCTACACCGACCGAGTTCACACAGTCTTCAACAACTGCTTCTAATGTTTTCGCCAAACCGGCCTGGTTTACGTCGTGTTGGTATTGACCCACACCAATCGCTTTCGGATCAATCTTCACCAGTTCCGCGAGTGGATCTTGTAAACGACGTGCAATAGATACAGCGCCACGAATTGAAACATCGAGTTCTGGAAGTTCTTGTGAAGCCAGTTCAGATGCCGAATAAACCGATGCGCCTGCTTCACTGACGGAAACCCGGGTCAATTTCAGGTCGCTATTGGCCGCCATCATTTCAGCCACAACAGCTTCAGTTTCACGGCTTGCAGTACCGTTACCAATGGCAATCAGGTCAACATTGAATTCACGGCATAGACGGGCAAGTTCTGCAATTGAACCTGCTTTATCTTCTTTTGGTGCAAACGGATAAATGGTGCTATGCGCAACCACATCGCCGGACTGATTCACCACAGCCAGCTTCACGCCGGTACGAATGCCAGGGTCTACACCTAAGGTACAACGTGCACCGGCAGGAGCAGAAAGCAATAAATGACGCAGGTTTTCAGCAAAGACTTCCATCGCCTCTGCTTCAGCAGCCAAGCGTTTTTCAGTCAATAATGAATGTTCGATTTGTGGACGGACTTTGCCTAACCAGAACAGTTTTGCAGTTTGCTTCAAGTAATCCTGACGGCTTTGCGGTTGCACTGTTTCCAGGTTGTATTCAGTTTCAATGCGAGCAAGTGGGGCATCATCTTCACCATCCACTTTTAAGCCCAGGACATTTTCCTGACGGCCACGCAGCATGGCCAATAAACGATGTGAAGGTACTTTGTTTAAGTTTTCAGAAAAATCGAAGTAATCGCGGAATTTTTTACCGACTTCTTTTTTCTCTTCACTGGCGACCAGACTTTTCAATACAGCTGTTTTGGCAAATGTCGCTTTAAGTTCAGTGGTTAAAGCAATATTTTGTGCCCAGTCATCAATCAGAATGTGCTGGATCGCATCCAACTGGCTTTCCACATCCGGATAATCTTCATGGCTAAAGCCAGCGAGTGCTTCCGCAGGATCAACTTGCTCGCTGAAGATTTTTTCAGCAATTGGCCCGAGGCCCGCTTCTTTGGCTTTAAATGATTTGCTGGTACGTTTTGGACGGTACGGTGCATAAAGTTCTTCTAAAGCATTCTTGGTTTCAGCAGCATTTACACGTGCCAACAAATCGTCTGACAATTTATTTTGTTCTTTCAACGATTCAATTACTTTTTCACGGCGTTCAAATAAATCACGTAAATACGATAAACGGGTGTCGAGTTGGCGTAACTGGATATCGTCCAAGCCTTGGGTTACTTCTTTACGGTAACGTGCGATAAATGGAACGCTTGCACCTTCATCAATCAGCTTGATGGCAGCTTCTACTTGATTTGGACGTACGGCAATTTCTTTTGCCAACTGCTGAACTAAGTCAGTCATCGTGTTTGATCCCACAAGGATAAGTACTAAATGGCATGATTATAAAGACCAAGACTATAAAATCCACAACTGTTTTGATTAAATTTATCAGTGGTCAGTATTGCCAATTCACAGTTTTTTTAGAATTTGCGACAAAATTAGGTGATAAGTAGATTTTAACTCTACATATTCAGCAGGATAAGCGATAATTTAGATGTATATATTTGGTATCTATGTCTTGATTTTATCTGCAATATTTGTTGCTTTAGAGCATAGTAAACAGATACAAATGAATCGTATACTCAAGATCATCCAAACTTTTGTTTACGATGACAATAAAGATAAAGGAGCACATCATGAGTTTAGTGGTACCTGCTGAAAAAACAGATCCAGTACAAAGCGACCCTGATCGCGTCGAGCGCATTCTCGTTGTGGATGATGATGTGCGTTTACGTACGTTGTTACAGCGTTTTCTAGAAGATAAAGGTTTTGTGGTCAAAACTGCTCACGATGCAACGCAAATGGATCGTTTATTGCAGCGCGAACTTTTCTCCCTGATCGTGCTCGATTTTATGCTTCCTGTTGAAGATGGTTTAAGTATTTGTCGCCGTTTACGCCAATCCAATATCGATACGCCGATTATCATGCTGACCGCCCGTGGCAGCGATTCTGACCGTATTGCCGGCTTGGAAGCAGGTGCTGATGATTACCTGCCTAAACCGTTTAACCCAAATGAGCTGCTCGCACGTATCCGTGCTGTATTGCGCCGCCAGGTTCGTGAAGTCCCGGGTGCACCAAGCCAGCAAATGGAAGTCGTGAGCTTCGGCCCTTGGTCACTGGATTTGTCGACCCGCACCCTGACCCGTGAAGGCCAGGTGGTAACGCTGACCACGGGCGAATTTGCAGTACTGAAAGCACTGGTACAACATCCACGTGAACCCTTAACCCGTGACAAGTTGATGAATTTGGCACGTGGCCGTGAATGGGGTGCGATGGAACGTTCGATTGATGTTCAGGTATCACGTTTACGTCGTCTGGTGGAAGAAAACCCTGCCCGTGCGCGTTATATTCAAACGGTTTGGGGCGTAGGCTATGTCTTTGTTCCAGATGGTGCGGAATAAAAATGCTCAACGCGGATAATTCTTCGCAATATTAATTGTCCCTAAAAGCCATTCGCTGCTGTTTGAGCTCGCCCTTTTTTAAAAACTCGCATGCAAATGCGCGAGTTCAGCGAATGGCAAAGTTTTTTGGTTACTTTTTTCAAAAAAAGTAACATAACAAGCTCCTTCCATCGAAAGTACAGGCAGTAAGATTCCACCGCGAATATTATTACTGTTCAATTTAAAAAAATACCTACAGGAAGCTGGCGTGAAACTTGAACCCATCGACCCGCAAAAATTTACTGATTACGAAGCTTATTCAGAAAAGAAGCGAACCCGCTGGGAACGCTTTCTGGATAAGATTAAGCCGCGTTCTGCTGCAATGCGTACCACCGTGCTGGTGTTATTCGTTGTATTTTTCAGTTTATTTATGTCGTTGTGGTTCTTTTGGCGTACGCTTTACCTTCCTGAAATTCAGCAGCATGCCCGCTATTTAGGGGTCGAGCTGGAAATTCTAAACAATCCTGACTTACGCATTTTTCATAATAATGCCGAAGTGGATGCCGATTTATGGCTCAAAAATCGGGTCGGTATTGAATATATTACCAATCCCGCAGAATATCCCCGTGTAAGAGACAAGGTGATTGCCGAATTTTTTACCAATCAAATAGAAAAAAAGCTGGCGAAAGAACTGAAAGTTGAAAATGTAACGGTTTATTTCCAGTTTAAACCCAGTCCCAGTATCTGGATTCAGACTCCAGAAATGAATGGAAATTGGGTCCGTGAACCTTTAAAAACCTATGCCAACTATAGTCCCGAACTGATCTATGGCTGGTTAGTTGGTATTCCACTGATTGCTGCTGCCATCATTTTGACTCTAGTTCGCCAGTTAAACCGCCCGCTTCGCCGTTTGCAGGATGCAGCTAACAACTATAGCAAAACCGGCTCAGCACCCTATCTGGAAACCAATCATGGGCCACAAGAGATTCGTGAAGTCAATCAGGCCTTCAATCATATGATTTATACGCTGGAGCAGACTGAACGTGACCGCCGTATTATGCTGGCGGGGATTTCACACGACTTGCGTACTCCGCTAACCCGTATCCGCTTAAGTGCAGAAATGATGCCCGATGATGACTTTTTGAAAGAAGGCTTCATTTATGATGTCGAAGATATGGATGCCATCCTGAACCAGTTCATCTCCTACATGCGTGATGGCTCTGATGAAGAACTTCAGGACACCGATATTAATATGCTGTTACAGGAACTGGTCATTCAGTTCAAGCCGCTGGACGTGCGTTTTGAAGCTGAGGAAGTTCCAATTATTCAGGCACGTAGCCAGTCTTTAAAGCGCCTGATTGGTAATCTGATTAACAATTCCAAACGCTATGGCGCCGAACCGATCGAGTTATCTGCCAAAGTGGAAAACAATCACCTGCTGATTCGTGTCGCCGACCATGGCGAAGGTATTCCTGAAGACCAGATTGAAGATTTGATGCAACCTTTCGTGCGCGGCAATGAAGCCCGGACCATTCAGGGCAGTGGTTTAGGTTTGGCCATCGTAAAACGTATTGTTGATCTTCATCAAGGGCAGCTTACCATTCAAAATCGCCCGCAAGGCGGTTTGGAAGCACTGATTTCTTTACCTCTACTGCATGATGAAGTTGAGGAAAATATCCCGCAAGGCACTTTAGAAAAAATTAAACAAACGATTACGGGACACTTTTAAGCTTTGATCAATTAATCAACAAACAGTTTTGTTTAATGATTACCCCCCTGGTTTTTACACTATTAAAATCAAGGCATTAAAAACCATAAAAATTCGTTATACCCACATTTTTTCAAAAAATTAGACCTTAGCCTAACAGGCATGCACAATTTGTTTTTTGGACGGTACAATCCGTCTAGTTTTGAACAAGAATTGAGCGTAGACCATGTCTTTAGATCGTATTCGTTTAGCGTCACTTCATGACAAAGTCATGAGCGCAGAACAAGCTGCTACTTTTATCCAAGATGGTATGACTGTAGGTATGAGTGGATTTACTCGTGCAGGTGAAGCAAAAGCTGTTCCCCTGGCACTGGTAAAACAGGCTCAAACAAATCCTTTGAAAATTACTTTAATTACAGGCGCAAGTCTTGGTAACGATTTAGATAAACAGTTAACTGAAGCTGGTGTACTTGCTCGCCGTTTACCGTTCCAGGTGGATAATACGTTACGTAAAGCCATTAACAAAGGCGAAGTGATGTTCATCGATCAGCATTTGTCTGAAACTGTTGAACAAATGCGTAACCAGCAACTTAAAAAGCCAGATGTGGCAGTGATTGAAGCTGTTGCCATTACTGAAGATGGCGGCATCATTCCAACTACATCTGTGGGTAACTCTGCTAGCTTTGCTATTTTCGCTGAAAAAGTGATTGTAGAAATCAACACCAACTTAAGCCCTGCTTTTGAAGGTTTACACGACATCTACATCCCAACATATCGTCCAACACGTCAACCTATTCCGTTGACTAAAGTGGATGAGCGTATTGGTACAACAGCCATCAATATCGATCCTGCAAAAATTGTCGGTATCGTATTCAACAGCGAATACCACGATTCTCCATCTACCGTGACTGCACCGGATGATGAAACTCAAGGCATTGCGAACCACTTGATCGCATTCTTTGAAAAAGAAGTGGCTGAAGGCCGTCTTCCTTCTAATCTTGGTCCATTACAGGCAGGTATCGGTTCGATTGCCAACGCAGTATTGACCGGTTTGAAAGATTCGAACTTCGAAGACTTGATCATGTACTCAGAAGTACTTCAAGACTGTACCTTCGAATTGATTGATGCTGGCAAAATGAAATTTGCTTCAGGTTCTTCAATTACGCTTTCTGCTAAATATGGCGAAAAAGTATTTAACAACCTTGAGCAATACAAAGACAAACTTGTGCTTCGTCCACAAGAAATTTCGAACCACCCTGAACTGGTTCGTCGTCTCGGTATTATCGGTATCAACACTGCATTAGAGTTCGATATTTACGGTAACGTAAACTCAACTCACGTATGCGGTACCAAAATGATGAACGGTATTGGTGGTTCTGGTGACTTCGCACGTAATGCCCACTTGGCAATTTTCGTGACTAAGTCTATCGCTAAAGGCGGTGACATTTCTTCTGTGGTGCCATTTGCTTCTCACGTTGACCATGCTGAACACGACGTAGACATTCTGGTAACTGAACAGGGTCTTGCTGACTTACGTGGTTTAGCACCTCGTGAACGTGCGCGTGTGATTATCGACAACTGTGCTCACCCGATGTACCGTGATGCTCTAAACAATTACTTTGATCGTGCATGTGCTAAAGGTGGTCAAACTCCACACATTCTTCGTGAAGCGCTGTCTTGGCATTCAAACTTCGAAGAAACCGGCCATATGCTTGCTGCTCAGGCTGAAGAGAAAAGTGCTTAATCGCCTCACTCAATAGTATCAAAAAGCGTACTTCGGTACGCTTTTTTATTTTAAACTGCTGCTTTAGCTGACATCCCCCAATCGAAACTCAAAATCTATAAACGCTGCTCAACCGCCTGACGGTTTTGCTTTTTAATTTTTTCTATTTCTGCATTTAACTGCAGAATCTGCTTATACAAATCATTAAACTGCTTGAGGGGCTGATCCTGATAAAACATAAAGGTCTTGTTCTTTTTCTCCCATTGATTATTTTTAAGAATCTGGAATAAGGCATCCGCCTTATCTAGAACCTGTAGCTCCAGAGCAAATAGCGCATGGGTCTGATCACTATCCCGGCTTTCACGCAAGCTATCGGTGAGCTGATGCCTGAGATGTGATTTAATCGATAATTGTTTAGCTCGGGCTAAGGTATTTTGTTCACGCTGTAGGGTTTGTTGCTGATAGCGCTTCGCGAGCAGATGTGCTTGCTGCAACATCTGCTCGGTTTCTACATATTTCTGCTCGCGGTCTTGGTCTAAACGGTCGATATTTAAAAACTGATCCCAGTGAATCGCTTTCAGCTCGCGCAAATACTGATTTCTTGCTTCAGCATTTTGAATCATTTCACTCAACACAAAATCTGCCATCACTTTATAATCGCCCTGCAGACGATTATCTGAAACATTGATCTGGATTGGCTTAGACCAGTCTTGGGCCTGCTGATAAATGAGTTCGGCTTTTTCATACAATACCGTTTGGTAGCTGTGCAGTTGGCTGAGTTCCTTTTGCTGGACCGAATATTGATACAACATCCAGCCAAATACGCTGCATGTTGCCAATGCCAAGATGAGAAAAATTCTGGGCATACCAGACTCCCCTATACCGCCTTTTTCACATCATAACTTGATTCAGCCTTAAATCGTTCATTTATCAAACAATAAGGACACAAAGTATGCAGGACAGCAAATGAGTTAAAATCAAGTCCATATGTCTTGTTTAAGAAAATGGCTAATTGAAGATTAAACCGCATAGCTAAAAAAGCCCGATGAAAAGGGCTTTTATCGCAACTTTTGAAAGCCTCAGGTTAGAACTTATAACCATAAGCCAAGCCTAAAATGTTCTGACTCATTGTCAAATTCGCTTCACCACCACCAAAGTTTGCAGGAATGGACTCACTGCCCTTTACTTCTTTTTCTAAAGCATGGGTATATGCAATGCTGAGCTCTTGATGAGCATCTACATTCCAGGTTGCACCTACGCTCAAATGATCTTGCACGACCCCGGGTGCCAAGATATTCAAGAAGGTTTGATCCGCCGAAATGGGCTGGTCGTTATGACTATACCCGGCACGTAAAGTTAATTTTGGATGAGCCTGATAGCTTGCTGCAACTTTATACACGTTAATGTCATTCCAGCCAAAGCCTGGACCTTGATCCGACCCAAAGGCATGCCCCTGGAATAGCGGATTAATCGCATGTCCAACCGAACCGACATCTGAATAGTTAATACGTTCCACATCGGCAGCCACGTTCAACTTTGCTGTCAGCTGATAGGCTGCACCAATACCGTAACTTTCAGGTACATCAAAATCACCTTGTTGTGCAAATAAGCCACTGTATTGATCAAAACGGTCTGCATCAATTTTAGAACTATAATTTGCACCTAGAGTTAAACGCTCATCAAAGAACTTCCCAGCCCAACCGACACGTACGCCAACGCCTGTAGCGGAGTCTTTACCCTTATTACTGAGCTTATTGCCATCGACAGAAAGACCCGCAAAACCGCTAATACCTTTGGCTTCAAAACGTTGATACAAGATATTGGTCGCAACCCCAATCGATTGATTTTTCGCATATTGCCAAGAGACAGCAGGAGAAATAAACACCTGTGACAAATCCACACCCGCACTGCCTTGATTTCCAAATGCAGCAAATGGATTTTGCTTATAGCCGGTATTCATACCGCCATTGCCATAAATAGCGATCCCCAAATTAACTTGATTATTCACTTGATGGTTATAGGCAAGTTCAGGAAGTACAAAATACTTTCGACCATTGCCATCATAATGACCATTGGCACCAGGTACAGCATTCCCCACTATTTCTGCTGAGCGATCAGGAGCAAAAAGTGTAGCGCCAATATCGATTCTTGAGCCCACCCAACTCAACCCTGCCGGGTTATTTGCAATGGTCAATGCATCTTGAAAATGTGCAACAGAGGCTCCAGCATTCCCTTGAGCCTTAATGCCATAACCATGCATAAAATATCCAGTTGTTGCAAATACAGGAGTACTGATCAATGGCAATAAAGCAGCTAAAAAACGGGGAGAAGTGTGAATATTCATGCTAACAATTGATTAAATAATAATATATTTTTTAATAATATTGTTTATAGTAATGCTTGTAATCTAATTAAAATGGAATTGCTTATTCGATTTTTTCATAAGAACCCCGCTTCTTTAAGTTTCAATCTATCCTTAAACCTATATGTTTTATACCATTTGATAAATTCATGATTTTTCATTTTTAGATGCTTTAAATTTTAATCTCTATCCCCATCAATAGAAGCAAGAAAAGATAAGAGAACTCTCATGCGCGTAGATATTTGGTCAGATGTAGTTTGCCCATTTTGTTATATTGGTAAAAAACGTCTGGAAGCTGCTGCTGAACAGGCAGGTTTAGAACTTGAAGTTCATTGGCATAGTTATGAACTTGACCGGGAAGCACCTGTTCGCCAAGAAGTATCCAACTCTGAACGTCTGGCGCAAAAATACGGCCGTACTCTGACTGAAGTTGAAGAAATGCAGCGCAATATTGCCGCAATGGCTGCAGAAGAAGGTATTCAGTTCAATTGGGAAAATGCCAATTCAGGCAACACCTTCAATGCTCACCGTATTATTCATTTGGCACAAAGCAAAGGCTTGGGTTCCGAAGCCAAAGAAGCCTTTTTCTATAGTTATATGACCCAAGGTTTAGCCATTGGTGAACGTGAAACCCTGGAAGATGTTGCAGCCCGTATTGGCTTAAATCCGGTTGAAGTAGATGATGTGCTCAATTCAGACGAATTTGCAGATTTTGTCAAATTTGATGAAGAAGTAGCACGTGATCAGCTCAAAGTGACCGGGGTACCCTTCTTTGTCTTTGATCAACGGATCGCACTCGCGGGTGCACAGCCACGTGAAGTATTTTTACAGGTGATGAAAAAAGCCCTTGAAGCACCTCAACAAGACAACATAGTTGCTGAAGATAGCGCAATCTGTAAAGAAGATCAGTGTGATGTTCCGGAAAAATAAGCTGAAGTCTTAACTACAGCAAGTCAATAAAAAATCCCCAGTCCTTGGGGATTTTTTATTTTAAGATTCATTGATCTATTCAATTCAGTCAACCAAGAAGCTAATTTTTAAATTCACCCGATATTCTGTAATTTTATTATCCTTAATCACCACTTTTTGTTCATTTATCCATGCACCCTGCACATTTTTCACTGTTTCGATCACTTTATCTATGCCACTTTGAATAGCATCTTCAAAACTTTTATTACTGCTTGAATTCACTTCAACCACTTTTGCGATAGCCATTGTTTTTACCTCAGGTTTTATTATTTTGAGTCCAGATCATAGGACATTTTCTAAACAAAAAAGTGAGTTTTAACATTACAGCGCAAAAACTTACAGCCGGGTCACAATACCCTTATTTGCTTTGAACCTCTTACAAAAGACAACTTATCTATACAAGGTTTGGACACAATTAAAAGCACAATTCGCTAGGCTAATATGCGGAATATCTGAGTTCCTAATCATGAAATTTATAGAGGTAAATATGAACACTGAAATACAAGATCCGATGATTGATACCAGTCCAAAACAAAGCACATCTGCAAAATCTCCTTTTTCACCCACGCTCAAAGGTGTACTGATTGGCGCAGTGGCTGGTAGTGTATTACCCGTTTTCGGTACGTTTAGTGGTGCCATTATTGGAGGTGTGGCGGGAAAAGTTTACGAAAAAAAATACCAAAATAAATGCCATGCAAAATAATTTTTATATATTTTCAAAGCAGTTAAGACAGATTGTTAACAGACAGTCTGTCTTAGAGCAAAAACTCTAAATATATGATTTATATAATATTTTAAACTCACCGTTCATCTTTTTTTGCTCTCACCTCCTTACTTGATTCAATCACTTCTTGATATCATTCACATGAAATTTATTTTTATTTCTCTCCTTGCCTGCTTCATTTTTGAATGAAGCAGACATCCTTTCACTAAAGGAAAATGATGATGAACCTGATTAAATCTCTTATCGCTGTTGCTATTGTGGCTTGCTCTGCTAACCTTTCTGCTCAAATTGTTTATACCCCAGATTTTCCTGTCAGCAAAGCAACAGAAACCGTGAATGCTGAACAAAAAGCACCTGTTGCTAAAACTGAGATACAGAGTGTGACTGCATCTAAAACAGCTGCCTAATCTAAAAATCCATAAAAAAAACCAGACAAAACAAATGTGGTCTGGTTTTTTTATCAGCATAAATTGGCATTTTGTTCACCAGCTTATGTTCGATCAGAACATCGTTTTAATCTGTCATTTCATTACTTTCTTTTTATCCATTTCTTTGCAAAATAACAGGACAGCTAAAGCCTGATCAGCAGATTTCTGCTCTCTCCTGCCAAAAAATTGCTTATTTTTTATTTAAAATTTACATTTTTTGCAAATTATGTCTATAAATACTCAAAAACTGACATTTTTTTTCATGCTTTTTTTTACTAAATACATATAATCAAAACAATTAAATAAATAATTCACTCAAGAAGAAGTGTGTATATGCAAGAACTTCAAGCACTGATTCAAGGCAAGATTTCTCCGCAAACGATCAAAACCGATCAGTTGATCATGCTTGCTGAGCATTACTCCCAGCCCACGTCTGCAGAATATAAGTTACTTGAACTCGCGATTAATATCGTATTGGCAAGTTATCTAGAAAAAGCGCAAAAGCATCTCTAGAGGTGAGATCAGCACATGAATGTCTTAGAAAAAGCCAAGCTGATTCACGAATTAAATCAACTCATCGATGGCTTGGAACAACGTTCCTTATCTTTCTTTGAAATTGCCAGCTCAAAAGCCCGGATAAAAGACATTTTTGCTTTATGTGATGAACCGATTTTTAAAAAACAGATTTTACAATTTAAATCCCATAGCCAGCCCGAAAAAGCAGCTACAGATTTCGCCGCTCAAACCCTGTTTCAGCTCTCTTTTCGTGGCGTATTTCAGCAAGGTAAAGCGCTAGAGCAAGCCCTTTATCAACATCCAGATTTTGGCTGGGCTATTTTGCATGATGCTCAACTCGGTTGGCAAATCTGGTTAATTCCGGCAGCAAATCGTACAGCCCTGATCAGCGAATGGGAAAATCTGGAGGATGCCTATCACTGGATGCTGCAACAACAACAGAACTATGGTTGCCTAAAAACAGACTATGAACTCAAACAGATTCAAAATTTGATTGTACCAAAGCTAACGAGTGTTTTAACCGAGACTAAGACAAATCTAACTGTAGCTGCTGATGAGCTTGAAACCATTGCTGAACATGAACAATCCAATTTAATGGATTTATCCATAACTGAGCTGTATTCAGATCAAGAGCCGATAGCCACTGAAACATCTGCGCAGCAAAGCCAGCAGCCTGCCGAGATTCAGCAACCGTCTTCAACTGTAGAACCTGATCTACCGATGGCGGCTTCTACGCTCGCCCACACCGATATAGAGAATACGGCGGCTCCGTCATCTATCATCAAAGATGTTGCAGAAACCCTGGAACTCAATCAATATGTCGCCCGTATTCATTCGCTACCTGGCGAAGAAGCCTCATTACAGCAGCTATATCGTTTAGACATTCCCAGCTTGCTAGAAATTGCCCCGTATCTAGATTTACTGTTACATGGT
This sequence comes from Acinetobacter sp. YH01022, assembly GCF_013420235.1. Classification (NCBI taxonomy): domain Bacteria; kingdom Pseudomonadati; phylum Pseudomonadota; class Gammaproteobacteria; order Moraxellales; family Moraxellaceae; genus Acinetobacter; species Acinetobacter sp. YH01022. Next base: position 56,965 of record NZ_VOYP01000010.1, read on the forward strand.
GCAGACCTGGAAAAATGGCAGCATTACCCAATTTATCTGGCAGAGCAGATCAATCAGCAAGGTTGTTTTGTTCGATATTTGGCATTACTGGGTGCAGAAAACCAGGCGCAGGCCATGCAGTTCATGCCATTATTGAATAATGCTGAGCAATATGCCCTGGCTGCAATCAAGACAATTCCCTGGATAGACCTGGCCGATCATTTTAACTCTATTGAAGCCCTGTTTGATGTCTATACGCATAAAGCCATTTGCATCTGGCATGATGAAAACTATATGCCATTTATTCCTGCACAACTGATTCAAACCCAAAAAATTATTAAGCTGGATGAAAGTGCCGCCGATATTAAAACACCGCTACTTTTACTCAAAGAACGGCAAAAAATACGGCTTATTCATGGGCACAAACGTTTAGCCCTGTCACAGAATGAATCGGCCTATCCTTATTTTTTATTGGAACGCCATCATGGCATTAGCTGGCAAATGATTCAGATGATTACTGCTCAATTCAGTTCCCCGATTAATTGCCGGGAATTATATAAAGAGATTCAAAAGCATATTTCAAATTAAGTTTTTATTTTTTGTAGCAAGAGCTTGCTTTTTAGTGTGATTTTTTACCAGACTAGTCATCATCAGACAATATAAGAGCAAGGATATGCGGAAAAAAAAATTATCTCTATTAAGCCCCCTCTTATGTGTGTTGATCTCTGGACTCATGTCTACTGTCAGCTGGTCAAACTCAGCTGAAACCGGGGTTGATCAACAAAAGCTTAACGCAACAGAAACAGATTTTAATTTGCTCAGTCAGATTCCAAGCCTGATTGATGCGATGCCGACAGTTTTACCGCAACAGTCAGATGCAGTGATTGTCCCTCCGATCCAGGCCACTGAAAAACAAAGCTGGCTAGACCGTAAACAACATGAAATCCGCAACTGGACAGACCGTAGCTCCCATAAAATAGATCAATGGTTTGGGCAACCCGATCCAAATGATCCAGCTTCAGCAACCCTACGCCTGATTATCGATAACAGCTGGAATAAACATGATGGTTATGAAGTTAGCCCACGTCTGCGCGGAAAAATTAAACTTCCAACCTTGGAACGTAAAATCAGTTTGGTATTCGGTGATGACTCTTTAGATAACGAACTGAACAATAATGTTGCTATTACCGATGAAAATCCAGGTAGCACCAGTAGTAAAGCTTTAGACCGTGAACGAACACAAGAAAGTAACAGTTCCTTGGCCCTGCGTTGGTCGGATTTTTCCAAACGGCTGCCTTTTGAAACCGATCTGGATTTGGGGATTCGTTCAGGGGATGATATTTATGTACGACTTAAAGCGTCCAGAGACTGGCAACTGGAAAATGATTTCAGATTTCATGCCGAACAGATTTACCGCTATGGCATAGATAGTGAAAACTACTTGCGAACCAATCTGGAACTTACCCATGCACGACCGAATCAGCCATTTTTATCCAATCAGCTCAGCCTGACCTATGCAGACAAACAAGATGACGATGTCACTTGGGATAATTATTTATTCAGACAACATCAATTTTTCCAGAATAACCGTTTTGCTTATGGCTTATATACCGGCGGTTTTTATAATAATAACGACCTTCGCCTGAACAGTTGGGGACCCTATATTTCATGGCGGCAACCTTTTGTGCGTGAATGGTTTTTTCTACAGGGCGATTTAAACTATCTCAATGACCATCGTGAAGATCGCAGCCATTTCCTCGGTGTATTAGTGCGTATGGAAGCATTGTTCTAATGTTGGGCAATATAACAAGTTGATCCATCAATATGCCTATTTTCTGCAATAAAAAACCTCCCGAAGGAGGTTTTTTGCTTAATGCGAAAAGGACTTATTTCAGCAATAAACTGTTAATACGTTTTACATAGGCTGCAGGGTCATCAGGCAAACCGCCTTCTGCAATCACTGCCTGGTCAAAAATCACATTGGCTAGGTCATCAAACTGGTTCGATCCTTCCAGCTTTTTCACCAGCGGATGTTCAGGGTTAATTTCTAAAATCGGTTTTGATTCAGGAACCGCCTGACCAGCCTGTTTCAACATGCGAATCAATTGTGGAGACAGCTCACCCTCGCCTGTTACCAGACAGGCAGGTGAATCGACCAAACGAGTCGTCACACGCACTTGTTGGGCTTTTGCTTTGAGAGAATCGGAGAGCTTGTCCACCACAGGCTTAAACTGTTCAGCTGCTGCTTCCAGTGCTTTCTTCTCTTCAGCATCCTGCAAATCACCCAAGTCTACTGCACCCTTGGACACATTTTGCATTGGCGTTCCGTCGAATTCATGAATGAACTCCATCGCCCATTCATCTACACGATCCGCCATTAACAGCACTTCAATGCCTTTTTTCTTGAACAGCTCCAGCTGTGGCGAATTCTTCGCAGCACTGAGGCTTTCCGCAGTCACGTAATAAATGGCTTTCTGCCCTTCTTTCATGCGTGCTTTGTAATCTGCCAATGAAGTTGAAATTTCATCATTGCTGGAAGTCGAGAAACGTAATAATTTTAAGATCCGTTCACGGTTACCAAAGTCTTCACCCAGACCTTCCTTAATCACCGAACCAAATTCAGCATAGAACGTTTTGAATTTCTCCTGGTCTTTTTCATCTTCAGACTTCGCCAAAGCATCCAGCATGGTCAGCACACGGCGTGCATTCCCTTCGCGAATGGTTTTCACGTCACGGCTTTCTTGCAGCAATTCACGGCTCACGTTTAACGGCAAATCGGCACTGTCTACCACCCCCTGCACAAAACGCAAGTAGTTTGGAATCAGGTTATCCGCTTCATCCATAATAAATACGCGTTTGACATACAGTTTAATGCCGGCTTTGGCTTCACGGGTAAAGAGATTGCTTGCCGCCTTGCTTGGAATATAAAGCAATTGTGTGTATTCCGTGCTGCCTTCTACACGGTTATGGGTCCAGGCCAAAGGTGCATCAAAGTCATGACTGAGATTCTTGTAGAATTCGGTATATTGCTCGTCAGTGATCTCGTTTTTATTGCGGGTCCAAAGTGCGCTGGCAGAGTTAATAGCTTCCCATTCATCTGTTTTCACCATCTGACCTGGCTTAGCTTCTTCCCCCTCAGCGGCTTCTTCTTGCTGCCAGATTTCTTTTTGCATTTCAATTGGCAGGCTAATATGGTCAGAATATTTATTGATGATTTGCTTAACTTTATAAGATTCTAAATACTCCAGTGCATTGTCACGCAAATGCAAAATAATGTCTGTTCCACGTGAAGCCTTATTGATTTGTTCAACTTCAAAATCACCTGTGCCAGTGCTAATCCAGCGTACACCGTCAGCGACATCAGCAGCAGCATGACGCGATTCCACGGTAATCTTTTCAGCCACAATAAAACCTGAATAAAAACCGACACCAAACTGGCCAATTAATTGCGCATCCGCTTTTTGATCTCCGGACAATTTAGACATGAAGTCCTTGGTGCCCGATTTGGCAATGGTGCCCAGATTATCAATGGCTTCTTGTTGAGTCAGACCAATACCGTTGTCGGAAATAGTGATGGTTTTATTTTCTTTATCCAGACTGACACGTACATGCAAGTCAGGGTCATTTTCATAATATTCAGGATGGTTAATCCCTTCAAAACGCAACTTGTCACAGGCATCTGAAGCGTTCGAAATCAGTTCTCGCAGAAAAATTTCAGGGTTTGAATAGAGAGAATGCGTCACCAAATGCAATAACTGTGCGACTTCAGCCTGGAAACTATGTTTTTGTGCGCTTTGTTCGCTCATAAATCACTCCTTAAATTCGTTACACGGTTTTTATTGGATGCTTAATGAATGGAGTAAGTTAAAGATTTTTCAATAGGGTCAAATAAATTTTTCTTAGAAAGGCCCTTGTTGATACACACGCTCCATATACAGATTCAGCTTTTGTTGGCGCATTTTATACACTTCGCTTAAACAGCGGCTTGAATTGCCACATTGGTCGCGCAACTGTAACCATTTGACCTGCTCATCCTGAATTACCCCGCGTGTTCCCATCGGCACCAAACGTTTAATAATATTGTAGGTGGTGGCCATTTTGACATCAGCATCATTAATGGCACGGTGCTCGCAAATGGCATGTTCAGTTGACGTTTCTGCTTTGTCACAATTAAAACTGGCTGCATACACCGATCCACTTAAAAGACTAAAAAAGACCACTTTGCATACAATGAATAATTTCATGATTTTTCCTGCTTTTTTAGCTTATTGTAGACTCTCAACTTAAACGCATTTTTAATGATGAAACAGGATAAAAGTGCTCAATTTCTGTACTTTATTGTGACTGAATGATGAAATAAAAATCCCCATCAGAGATGGGGATTTTGGCGCTGATTTATTGTTTTTATTTTATATCTATTTTTATTTTAGAATTTGTAGCTATAACCGATTGTGTAAACCCAAGGGTTAACTTCAAGGTCACCTAAACTTACTTTAGTGCCATCTGGTGTTTTTGCAGTTAATTCAGTTTTCACATCCGCATAACGTACATCAGCAAAAACACCCCAGTTTTTCGCATCAGCTGGTTGATAATTAAAACCGACCTGACCAGCAACACCGTATGCTACATCAGCATCTAAACTTTCTGCACCAGTTACATTTTTAGTAGTCTGAGATAATTGCTCATCCCAAGGAATAACCACAGTTGCGCCTACACCAATGTAAGGTGTGAAACGAGTAGAGTTCTTAAAATTATATTTTGCTGTAATGGTTGGTGGTAAATGCTTGAATGAAGCAGCATCTTCAATTGGACCAACGTTTACATCATGTTCAAAAGGCAATGCAAGCAATAACTCTACTGAAATTGGTGAATTATTAAAGAAATATTCAACAGATGGAGTGAAGTTAACTTCATTACTTACTTGTGCTTTTAATGCTGCTGAACCACCAGTAGCTAAAGGCACATTTAAAGTACCGTTATCATCATTTTGTGGAGCTAATGCTGAAGCACCAACTTTAACCTGCCAGTTACCTGCCATTGCAGAAGCAGACATCCCCATTAACGCGATAAGAGCAACTTGTTTTAACATTTTAAATCACCTCTAGAAGGATAATTACTACAAAATTTAAACATTAATTAATAATAAACATGCCTATTATTAATATGCAATAGCCATTAATTATTTTAAATTTATTTATTTTTAAACCATTGAAAATATTAGTTATTTATTTTAATCAGATCAACATAGTTGGTTTTTTAATACCAACCATGTTAATCAGATTAATGATTATATTCCAAGTATATTGCTTGGTTTTATTATATTAATTATTTAATAACATTTATTTTAAATACATGTTTTAAAATAAGCAATAAAATGAATTAAAAATTCATTAAAGTACCATTGCAGCAATCCAGCCAAATACCAATAATGGAATATTAAAATGGATAAATGTTGGAACGACCGTATCCCAAATATGATCATGCTGACCATCTACACCCAGACCTGCAGTTGGACCTAAAGTTGAGTCTGAAGCTGGAGAGCCGGCATCACCCAATGCTGCTGCGGTACCAATCAAGGCCACAGTAGCCAATGGAGAAAAGCCAAATTGTATGCACAGCGGTACATAAATCACTGCCAATACCGGTACACTGGAGAATGATGAACCAATCCCGATGGTTACGAACAAACCAATAAACAGCATCAGGAATGCAGCCAAGGCTTTGTTGTCACCAATCAGATGCACTACCCCATTCACCAGACTATTGATGTCACCAGTATGCGTCATCACCGAAGCAAAACCAGCCGCAGAAATCATAATGAAGCCGACCAATGCCATCATGCGCATGCCTTGAACGAAGACATCATCGGCCTCTTGCCATTTGAAGATACCCGCAGCAGACAGTACCGCAAAACCGACCAGTCCACCCAAGATCATCGAGCCTGAATACAGCTGGGCAACCAAAGTCAAGGAAATCGCGAGTAGTGCCATAAAGATGGTTTTTTTCGCGATGACTGGCGCTTGTTCTGCTTCATGTTTGAGTTCTTCGGCATCCGCTTGCAGACTCACTTCGCCCGCACGAATTGGCTTGTCCAGATCGATGGTGGTCACACGAGCAACCGCACGATCAATATAATGACGTGGTTTGCGATAGCTGAAAAATACAGCAGTCAACGTACCGATCAGCATGCCAATGACCGGAATAGCCATCCCCATCGGCATCATCCAGCGCTCTACATGCAAGCCATAGGCTGCACCAATTTTATTGATGTTGCCCATCAAAATTTGTTCAAGGAAAATGGAACCAAAACCGACTGGCAGGAAAATGTAGGTTCCGACCAACCCCATGGTCAGTACACATGCTGCCGCACGACGGTCTAAATTCATGTGATTCATAACCTTAAGTAAAGGAGGAACCAAGACCGGAATAAAGGCGATATGCACAGGAATCAGGTTTTGAGAAAAAATGGCTGCAACCAGTAAAATGCTTAACAGTAAATATTTTACTTTTCTGGTTTTTTGATGCGTGGCTTCCGCACCCAGCAAACCAATTAATTTATGTGCCAAAAGATCAGGCAAGCCTGATTTTGACAAGGCCAAAGCAAAAGCACCCAATACCGCATAAGCCAGGGCAACTTCTGCCCCATCACCCAGACCCGCATTAAATGCAGTTACAGTATCCGACAAACTTAGACCTGCAACCAAGCCACCAATAATCGCTGAAATGACCAAAGTCAAGACAACAGAAACTCGTGCCAGTGAGAGTATAAACATCACGGCAATCGCAATTACTACTGCATTCATGAAAATTTTAAGGAAGATAAAAAGCCGTTATTTTAACAGATGCACCCTTTTGAAACTGTAAATAAATCGGCTCAGTCAAAAAACAACAAGAAATTGATTTTAATTAAAATTTATATCAAAAAGAATTGTTCAATTATTTTTTAGCGCAAATTTTTTGATATATTCTGCGACCAACTCTGCTTGGCTCAATATTGCCCAATGGTTAGCATCTATTTCTACATGCTGAAAATTTTCTGCCCATTTCGGCATTTCATCAATCAGTTCCGGACTGACAAAATTGTCTCTTTTCAGCACAATCGCCTGCACCGGACAAACAGCAAAACGCTGACGTGGTTGGGTTAAACGTGGGATGAAGTTGGCACGATACAGTCCAATACCATGTTTTCCATCTGCAGCAATATGGCTGTTTAAAGGTAAATCTTTTTGCTGCTCTAACTGTTGCAAAACTTTGTCCCATTTTTCAGGCGTAAATAAAGTCCAGATGACTGGCGCCAACAAGGGCAATTGAAACACCGCGATATACCAGGATTTAGTCAGCTGTTTAAAAAACCTGGGCTTATTTTGTTTAAATTGCTGACGCATCCAGAAAGCGGTATGATCCAGACAGGGCCCGGAAATAGTACTATAAGATAAAATTCGCCCCCGAAACTTCGGCTCAGTCACCGATTCCCAAGACTGGATTGAACCCCAGTCATGTGCTGCCAAGTGAAAAGGATGGTCTTCCAATACGGTATTGACCACACTTTCCAGATCTAAAGATAACTGTTCCAGCCGATAGTCACGAATCCGTTTCGGAATGGAGGATTTCCCTGCACCGCGTACATCATAGCTCAACACATAAAAATCTTGAATCAGCTGCTGAATGACCAGCTCCCAAACTTCCTGATTATCCGGATAGCCATGAACCAGGACTAAAGCAGGGTTTGCCTCATTGCCCCATGTTTTCACATAAAGCCGCTGCTGATCTGAAGTAGTCACCCATTGTGTTTGTGCTTGCATATATTTTTATCCTATTCTTTTATTGCCTATTTATTGCAGAATCTGGGCAATCCGATCAATGCCAGCCTGATCATTGTGTTTTAGTATGTTCTGAAGCCGAAAAATAATAATTGACCCAAATGAGCCTTTTCAAAAAACTACAGACAATTCCTGCTATCTCTAAATTTTTATTAAATCGCTATGCACCTTACCGCGGTGCAGGGATTGAAATCGATAAGGTGGATCTGGCGAATTACCATATTCGCATCAAAATGCCTTTAACCCGTAAAAATCAAAATGTTGTCGGTGTACATTTTGGCGGCAGTTTATATGCAATGGTCGATCCTTTATATATGCTGATTTTGATGCATCATTTGGGTTCAAAATACATTGTGTGGGATAAATCTGCATCCATACAATTTCTCTCACCTGGTCGTGGTACGGTGTATGCCGATATTCGTCTCGATCCAACAGAAATTGACCAGATTAAGCGACTTGCTGAAAATCACGCCCCGGTATACCGAAACTATCATGTAAATATTTTTGATGAATCGGGCGTACGGATTGCCGAGGTAGAAAAAACCATCTATATCCGCCGAAAAAAACCAAAGGCCAGCCATAATTGACAAAAAAGCGCCTGATTAACAAGCGCTTTTTATCAAATTTTTAAACTTCATTAACGTTTTTTCTCTTCAATGGCTGCACCTGCTCCACCACCAATGGCACCACCAATGGCAGCTCCGGCATTCCCCCCAAAGATACTTTTACCCACCGCAGAACCAATAGCACCACCGACACCACTATAGGTCGCATTACGGTTAGAACCACCCTGGGTTTTACTGCCTACTGCTGCACCGGCACCACCACCGACAGCTGCACCGATACCGCCACCAACCTGATTCCCTACACCACCACCAACCGCACCACCAAGTGCAGCTGCGCCAATACGTTGCTCTCTTGGAGACATAGAATCACACCCTGCCAGCATAAAAGTCGACAGGGTTGCCATTGCCATCACGCTCATTAACTTTTTCATGAGATATGTCCTTTTGGCTATTTGTTACAGCATACGTCATGAGTGTGAAGTTAATATCCGCGTAATGTTACTTTTCCAAGTTTTAATGTTGAATGTTGTAATTTAATTTTAATTAAAATACCAAAAAATCGATTCGGCATGTGGAAGATCGATTGTTCGAAATCAGAAATCAGTTAAAGTATTCCCATCGATACATAACTTTATAAGAAAAATTTTAAATAACACAGCGGCTTTATTTAATATTATTTAAATGGGAAGGATCACGAGAATGAAAAAACGCCTTTGCTTGATATTTACATTGTTCTGTTACAATTCATCGGCCTATCCGGATTCTTCTGATACAAGCTTAATGAATAAAACCAAAGTCCTGAAAAATATTGCTTATGGGCCTCATGCTCAACAGGTCATGGATATCTATTTCCCCATCAAAGCTTTCCCAGATAAAACGCTGACACCGTTAATTGTGATGGTACATGGAGGAGCCTGGACCACTGGAGATAAAAATAATGCGGCTGTAGTCAAAAACAAAGTGGCATATTGGACCAAACAAAACTGGGTATTTATTTCCCTCAATTATCGATTGGTTCCTGAGGTCAGCGTACAACAACAAACCCAAGATATTGCAGAAGCACTTATTTATATCCAGAAACAGGCTGCAAATTGGCATGCTGATCCTAAACGTTTGGTTCTGATGGGACATTCAGCAGGTGCACACTTAGTCAGCCTACTCACTACACGCCCCCTCTGGCTGACATCGCAGCCTCAGCCCTGGCGTGCTACAGTGGCTTTAGACAGTGCTGCCTATAATGTCGAAATTATTATGCAAACTCGACATGCACGGTTTTATGATCAAGCCTTTGGTAATCAGCCATCAAACTGGAAAGCACTTTCTCCTATATCTCAAGTACACCAAACTTTACCGGCATTTCTCGCTGTTTGTTCCACAATTCGGCCAGACCAACCATGTATACAGGCACAGCAATTTATTCAGCAAGCACAAAAATCAGGAACCAAAACCCAGCTATTGCCTATTCCACTTTCACACAGAGAAATCAACCAGTCACTTGGGCAAAATAATACATATACCCAAGCGGTGAATTTATTTATACAAAGCCATTCCGCTACGGAGAAATGAGCTTATTTCAATCTCATTTAACCTAAAAATGATTTGAGCATACAAGATCTTATTTTTAAAAAACTTATTCCCTCTCTAAAATCCCCAATATGCTCTCAAAAACAGAGGCATAAAAAAAGACGCCCGAAGGCGTCTTTTTTGAGTCATTTAACGTCGAATTAGAATTCTTGGTTAAATGCTTGGCTTAATGCTTGGTCTACATCAGAGAAGTCATTAACCAGCGCATGTTCTGCAGCTTCTGCTTCTTGACGACGACGTTCCAAGTGGTACGCAAGACCAGTACCCGCTGGAATCAAGCGACCCACAACAACGTTTTCTTTCAAGCCACGTAGGTCATCTTCTTTACCTGTTACAGCCGCTTCAGTTAACACGCGTGTTGTTTCCTGGAACGATGCAGCAGAGATGAACGAGTCAGTAGAAAGCGATGCTTTGGTAATACCCATCAATTGACGTTCAAACTTCGCCGGGAACTTGTTCTGTGCAAGAACAGCTTGGTTCTCACTCATAACACGGATGTAATCCACTTGTTCGCCTTTGATGAAGCTTGTATCGCCACCGTCAGTAATGTCGACTTTACGCAACATTTGACGCACGATGACTTCAATGTGTTTATCGTTGATTTTTACACCTTGCAGACGGTATACGTCCTGAACTTCGTTCACGATGTAGTTGGTCAATGCCACTTCGCCTTTCAAGCGCAAGATGTCGTGTGGATTTTGCGGACCATCAGAAATGGTTTCACCACGGTTCACATGCTCGCCTTCGAACACGTTAATCGTACGCCACTTCGGAATAAGCTCTTCGTAAATCTCAGAGCCATCATCCGGAGTGATCACCAGACGGTTCTTGCCTTTGGTCTCTTTACCAAAACTTACCACACCAGAAATTTCAGCAAGAATTGCATGTTCTTTCGGTTTACGTGCTTCGAACAAGTCAGCTACGCGTGGCAGACCACCGGTAATATCACGGGTACGTGAAGATTCTTGTGGTACACGACCGATGACATCACCCACACCAATCGTTTCGCCATCACGGACAGAAAGAATCGTGTTTTGTGGCAAGAAGTAGAACTGTTCGCCGCCATCAACTGTGTCAAGCACAACTGCAGGACGTAAATCTTTACCTGACGCAGGACGTGAAGTCACTGGCAAGATTTCGATTGTGGTCATACCTGTTGCATCATCAGTTTTCGAGGTCACAGTTACGCCATCAGCGATCTGGCTGAAACGTACTTTACCGGCAACTTCTGTCACAAGTGGATGTGTATGTGGATCCCAAGTCGCCACGATACCGCCTGCCTCTACAGCTTCACCATCTTTCAACAAGATAGATGCACCGTAAGGAAGTTTATAGCGTTCGCGTTCACGACCTAAGTCATCTGCAATACCGATTTCACCTGAACGTGAAGTTGATACCAGGTGACCTTTGGCATGTTGTACTGTTTTCACGTTGTGGAAACGTACTGTACCTTTGTTACGAACTTGTACGCTATTTGCAGCAGAAGTTCGGCTCGCAGCACCACCGACGTGGAACGTACGCATGGTTAACTGTGTACCTGGCTCACCAATTGATTGAGCAGCCATTACACCCACAGATTCACCTGGGTTAACCAAGTGACCGCGAGCAAGGTCACGACCATAACACTTCGCACATACGCCAAATGTAGATTCACAGTTTACAACTGAACGTACTTTAACTTCATCGACACCTGCTTCTTCAAGGAAGGCAGCAATTTTTTCGTCAATTAAAGTATTACGTGGAAGAATGACTTCGTCAGAACCAGCACGTTTCACATCTTCAGCAACAACACGACCCAATACTCGAGCACCCAGATTCTCGATGACATCGCCACCTTGAATGAATGGCGTCATGACCAGACCGCCATAAGTACCACAATCCGGCTCGGTAATAACCAAATCCTGCGCTACGTCTACCAGACGACGAGTCAAGTAACCAGAGTTTGCTGTTTTAAGTGCTGTATCGGCCAAACCTTTACGCGCACCATGTGTTGAAATGAAGTACTGAAGTACTGTCAAACCTTCACGGAAGTTTGCTTTAATCGGGGTTTCAATGATCGAACCATCTGGTTTCGCCATCAAACCACGCATACCCGCCAACTGACGAATCTGAGCTGCCGAACCACGGGCACCCGAGTCAGACATCATGTAGATACTGTTGAATGATTTCTGTTTCTCATCTTCACCCTGTTTGTTCTTAACAGTCGTGAAAGACAAGTTGTCCATCATCGCTTTCGCTACCTGGTCATTGGTACGCGCCCAGATATCGACTACCTTGTTATAACGTTCACCGGCAGTTACGAAACCTTGTTCGAATTGTTGTTCGATTTCACGAACTTCAACTTCTGCTTTTTCGATGATCGAGTATTTCGCTGGTGGAATGAGCATGTCTTCCATACCAACAGATACACCAGAACGAGTCGCTTGACGGAAGCCCAGGTACATCAATTGGTCAGCAAAGATCACGGTATCTTTCAGACCCAATTTACGGTAGCAAGAGTTAATTAACTTGGAGATGTTCTTTTTCGTCATCTCAACGTTGATTTGCTGGAAGTCCATCCCTTCAGGAACAACTTCCCAAAGCAGACAGCGGCCTGGAGTCGTGTCAACAATAATGGTTTGCTGTTCACGGTTTCCATCTTCGTCAATCACAGTCTGGTGTACACGTGCTTTAACGCGAGCGTGTAAATCTACCTGACCTGTTGCAAGTGCACGGTTTACTTCATCAGTATCCGCGAACACCATGCCTTCACCTTTGGCATTGATTGCATCACGCGTGATGTAATACAAGCCCAAGACCACGTCCTGAGAAGGTACGATGATTGGCTCACCGTTGGCTGGTGACAAGATGTTGTTGGTCGACATCATTAACGCACGAGCTTCTAACTGAGCTTCAAGTGTTAATGGTACGTGTACCGCCATTTGGTCACCGTCGAAGTCGGCGTTAAACGCAGCACATACGAGTGGGTGTAGACGGATCGCTTTACCTTCAATCAGGGTTGGTTCAAATGCTTGAAGACCCAAACGGTGAAGTGTAGGCGCACGGTTCAACATCACTGGATGTTGACGGATCACGTGAGCAAGAACGTCCCAAACTTCTGGAGTTTCGCGCTCAACCATTTTCTTCGCAGCTTTAATGGTTGTTGCTTGGCCAGAAGCTTGCAGTTTTGCGAAAATGAATGGCTTGAATAATTCAAGTGCCATTTTCTTCGGAAGACCACATTGGTGCAAACGTAAAGTTGGACCTACAGTAATAACCGAACGACCAGAGTAATCGACACGCTTACCAAGTAAGTTTTGACGGAAACGACCTTGCTTACCTTTGATCATATCAGCCAAAGATTTAAGCGGACGTTTGTTCGAACCGGTAATTGCACGACCACGACGACCGTTATCAAGCAATGCATCTACAGACTCTTGCAGCATACGTTTTTCGTTACGTACGATAATGTCTGGAGCAGCAAGGTCAAGAAGACGTTTTAAACGGTTGTTACGGTTAATCACACGACGGTAAAGATCGTTCAAATCAGAAGTCGCGAAACGTCCACCTTCAAGCGGAACCAACGGACGAAGGTCTGGTGGAAGAACTGGCAATACAGTTAATACCATCCATTCTGGCTTGTTGTTTGACTCTTTGAACGCTTCCATCAACTTCAAGCGTTTAGACGCTTTTTTCAGCTTGGTTTCTGAAGTTGTGTTAGGAATTTCTTCGCGAAGACGTGAAATTTCAGCTTCAAGATCGATGTCTTTCAACAGGTCCTGAACAGCTTCTGCACCCATTTTTGCAGTGAATTCATCACCGTGCTCTTCTAACGCCGTGAAGTATTCTTCATCGTTCAGAAGTTGGTATTTCTCCATTGGAGTCATACCTGGGTCAGTGACCACGTAAGATTCGAAATACAATACGCGTTCGATGTCACGTAAAGTCATGTCTAGAAGAAGACCGATACGAGACGGTAATGATTTCAAGAACCAGATGTGCGCAACTGGAGAAGCCAATTCGATGTGACCCATACGCTCACGACGAACTTTCGCAGTTGTTACTTCAACGCCACATTTTTCACAAATGACGCCTTTGTATTTCATACGCTTGTATTTACCACACAAGCATTCGTAATCTTTTACCGGACCAAAGATTTTGGCACAGAACAAACCGTCACGTTCAGGTTTGAAGGTACGGTAGTTAATTGTCTCTGGCTTTTTAACTTCACCATGAGACCATGACTTAATCATTTCTGGTGACGCAAGACCAATACGGATGCGATCAAACTCTACTGGAGCATGACCATCAGAATCCGTCTTTTTGCGCATGATATCGAGCAAGTCTTTCAATTTTTTTCTCCGTGTGTTGTGGAGATTTTCACTTCACAACTGGGTCACAAATATTGTTTTTTAACTGAAATTTGGAATCTCCCCTAGCCCCTCTTTGATAAAGAGGGGAACTTTCCCCCTTTGAAAAAGGGGGTCAGGGGGATTTAATTAGTCACCATTTTTCAGTTCAATGTTGATACCTAAAGAACGGATCTCTTTGGTCAATACGTTGAACGATTCAGGCATACCTGGGTCCATGTAATGGTTACCATCTACAATGTTCTTATAGATACGAGTACGACCTTCAACGTCATCCGACTTAACAGTAAGCATTTCTTGGAGCGTGTAAGCTGCACCGTATGCTTCCAGTGCCCAGACTTCCATCTCACCGAAACGCTGACCACCGAACTGGGCTTTACCACCCAATGGTTGTTGCGTTACTAACGAGTAAGAACCTGTAGAACGCGCATGCATCTTGTCATCAACCAAGTGGTTCAGTTTCAGCATGTACATGTAACCTACAGTTACTGGACGGTCAAAACGTTCACCGGTACGGCCATCATACAATACCGTTTGACCAGTACGTGAAATGCCACCAAGTTCAAGCAATTCTTTGATTTGCGATTCTTCAGCACCATCGAATACCGGAGTTGCTAAAGGAACACCAGCACGCAAATTACCAGACAATGCCAAGATTTCATCATCAGTTAAGCTGTCAAGATCTTCTTGCTGACCGCCAACTTTGTTGTAAATCTTGTCCAAGAAGTCACGAAGCTCAAGTACAGTGCGTTGCTCTTTCAGCATCTTGTCGATCTTGTCACCCAGACCCTTCGCTGCCATACCCAAGTGAGTTTCCAGAATCTGCCCCACGTTCATACGTGATGGTACACCTAGCGGGTTAAGTACCACATCCACAGGAACACCGTTGGCATCGTGCGGCATGTCTTCTACGGGCAAGATGTTGGATACAACACCCTTGTTACCGTGACGACCCGCCATCTTATCACCCGGCTGGATGCGACGTTTAACTGCGAGGTAAACCTTAACCACTTTCAATACGCCAGTGGTCAGTTCATCACCGGTAGAAAGTTTGCGTTTTTTCTCAGCAAATTTCTCGTCAATTTCTTGGCTCTTCTCTTTCAAGAACACCTGAATTTGCGTTAAACGCTCAGCAATTGCTTCATCACTTGGCTGGATATCCAGTAAGTCAACAAGCTCTAAACCAGACAATACTTCTTCAGTCAGCTTGTCACCGCGTTTAGTGGTACCACCACCATTCGATTCTTGACCTTTTAACAGGCGAACAATACGTTCACGTGCTGCTTCTTCGAAGATTTTAAATTCTTCTTTCAAGTCTTTACGGTAAGCATCAAGCTGTGCTTTCTCAATGGCTTGAGCACGTTCGTCTTTTTCAAGACCGTCACGTGTAAACACTTGAACGTCAATTACAGTACCTTTCACGCCTGAAGACACACGTAAAGAAGAGTCTTTAACGTCAGCTGCTTTTTCACCGAAGATTGCACGAAGCAATTTTTCTTCAGGCGTCAACTGCGTTTCACCTTTCGGTGTTACTTTACCAACCAGGATGTCACCCGCTGTTACTTCAGCACCGATGTAAACAATACCTGACTCGTCCAGTTTAGACAGTGCAGCTTCGCCAACGTTAGGAATATCAGCAGTAATTTCTTCTGCACCTAACTTGGTATCACGTGCAACACATGACAATTCTTGAATATGAATCGACGTTAAACGGTCTTCTTGAAGAACACGCTCAGATAACAAGATCGAGTCTTCGTAGTTGTAACCGTTCCAGGTCATGAACGCTACGCGCATGTTTTGACCAAGCGCCAATTCACCGCCATCCGTAGATGGACCATCCGCAAGAACGTCACCACGACCAACTTTATCACCAAGTTTCACAAGAACTTTCTGGTTGATACAAGTGTTCTGGTTCGAACGTGTATATTTGATCAGGTTGTAAATATCTACACCTGCTTCACCTGCGATCATCTCTTCTTCGTTGACACGAATTACCACACGAGACGCGTCTACAAATTCAATACGACCACCACGTTTCGCAAGTACACATACACCTGAGTCGTGCGCTACGTTTGCTTCCATACCAGTACCAACAAGCGGCTTGTCGGCGATCAACGTAGGTACTGCCTGACGTTGCATGTTTGAACCCATCAATGCACGGTTCGCATCATCGTGTTCAAGGAATGGAATAAGTGATGCAGCAACAGATACAACCTGTTGAGCAGATACATCCATATGCGTCACTTTTTCAGGAGGCATACGTACGAAATCACCTTGGTGACGTACAGAAACGAATTCTTCAGTCAGGTTACCTTCTTTATCAATTGCAGAATCGGCCTGTGCAATGACAGTACCTACTTCTTCAATTGCAGAAAGATATTCAACGTCATCTGTTACACGACCATCTACAACTTTACGGTATGGAGTTTCCAGGAAACCGAAGTTATTACATTTCGCATAAACAGAAAGTGAGTTAATCAAACCAATGTTTGGACCCTCAGGAGTCTCAATTGGACACACACGACCATAGTGAGTTTGATGTACGTCACGTACTTCGAAGCCCGCACGTTCACGTGTCAAACCACCAGGCCCAAGCGCTGATACACGACGTTTGTGTGTAATTTCAGACAACGGGTTGTTTTGGTCCATGAACTGAGACAACTGACTTGAACCAAAGAATTCTTTGATTGCAGCAGCAACTGGTTTCGCATTGATTAAATCTTGCGGAGACAAGTTGTCAGTTTCAGCTTGGCTTAAACGTTCTTTAACAGCACGTTCAACACGAACAAGACCAACACGGAACTGGTTTTCTGTCATTTCACCAACAGAACGAACACGACGGTTACCTAAATGGTCAATATCGTCGACTTCACCTTTACCGTTACGAATTTCAACCAATGTTTTTAATACATCAGTGATGTCTTCGTTTGAAAGAATACCTTCAACTTCACGAGACTTCTGATCAGTACCGACTTCGTAAGGACGACCCAAACGACGGTTGAACTTCATACGACCGACCGGAGACAAGTCATAACGTTCAGAAGAGAAGAACAGGTTGTTGAACAGGTTCTCAGCAGCTTCTTTTGTTGGTGGCTCGCCTGGACGCATCACTTTGTAAATTTCTACCAGTGCTTCTTCACGACCAGTAGTTGTATCAGCACGTAAAGAGTCAGCAATGAATGAACCGCGATCGATATCATTCGTGAACAATACGTTAAATTGTTTTACGCCACCTTCAGCCAATTTCACCATGATCTCATGGCTCAATACCGTATTGGCTGCAATCACTTCACCGTCACGTAAAGCAACATCTTCAGCAACAATACGTTCGTACAAGTATTCATCCGGAACAGAAAGTTTTTCTAAACCAGCAGCTTCCATCTGACGTACGTGACGCGCATTGATACGTTTACCTTGCTCTACAATCACTTTACCGTCATTGTCAGCAATGTCGAATTGCGCCATTTCGCCACGAAGACGTTCTGGAACCAGGTCAATCTGGTAGCTACCCATGTCAAGATACACAGGTACTTTTTCGTAGAACATATCCAGGATTTGTTCGTTGCTATAACCCAAAGCACGAAGAACCACAGTCGCAAGCAATTTACGACGACGGTCAATACGAACATATACAAGGTCTTTAGCATCGAATTCGAAATCCAGCCATGAACCACGGTAAGGAATGATACGTGCAGAATAAAGAACTTTACCGCTAGAATGTGTTTTGCCTTTATCGTGGTCAAAGAACACGCCTGGTGAACGGTGTAATTGAGATACGATTACACGCTCAGTACCATTGATGACAAAAGTACCGTTTTCTGTCATAAGTGGCATTTCACCCATGTACACTTCTTGTTCACGTACGTCTTTAATTGATTTGGTTTCGCGATCTTTTAAGATCAAACGAATTTTTACACGCATTGGTGCTGCATAAGTTGAACCGCGTAAAATACATTCACGCACGTCAAACTCAGGCTTACCAAGACTATACTCAACAAATTCTAAAGCAGCATTGCCAGAATAACTTTCAATAGGAAAAACTGAACGAAATGCGGCTTGGAGACCGATATCTTCGCGGTTTTTTGGTGTTTTGCCATCTTGTAAGAATGTTCGGTACGAGTCGACCTGAATCGCGAGCAAGTACGGAGCATCCATGACGCTAGGCAATTTACCAAAATTCTTACGGATCCGTTTCTTTTCGGTATATGAGTATGCCATCTGGAGTCCTCGGAAAGTAAACTAAGTCCGCCTGCAGAACGGACCTAGAAGGAATTACACAGGCCGATATGGCCACCACTTTTTACAAATGCTGCAATTTTTAGTGGTATTAAAACGCTTAGCAATATTTTCAAATATAAAAAATATTGGTAAACGTTTGATATTATTGATTATTATAATAATTGATGCTTTTTTACACCAATCAAACAAAAATCGAGCCGATAATTGTAACGCAAAAAGGCTGATGACCCAAGAGCCATCAGCCAATTTTTGGGGTCAATTTAAAATTAGACCCCGATCGAAATTACTTAACAGTAACTGTAGCACCAGTTTCTTCAAGTTTTTTCTTAAGTTCTTCAGCTTCTTCTTTAGAAACGCCTTCTTTAAGAACTGAAGGAGCGCCTTCAACCATGTCTTTAGCTTCTTTCAAGCCAAGACCAGTGATTTCACGAACTGCTTTAATTACAGCTACTTTGTTAGCACCGAAAGAAGTCAACTCAACGTTGAATTCAGTTTGTTCTTCAACAGCAGCACCAGCAGCAGGACCAGCAGCAACAGCTACAGCAGCAGCAGATACGTTGAATTTTTCTTCAAAAGCAGAGATAAGTTCAACAAGTTCAAGAACAGTTTTTTCAGCAACTGCGTTTAAGATTTCTTCGTTAGTTAAAGCCATGAGAATAACTCCAAATGGGGATTGAATGGTGTGAAAGTAAATTTAAGCTTATGCAGCTTCTGACTCGTTTTTCTCTTTGAGCGCAGTAATAAGGCGACCCAATTTCGAAATAGGAGCTTGAAGAACGTTTGCAAGCATAGTAAGCGCTTTTTCTTGGTTTGGAAGGTTTGCGATAACGCTAACTTCAGCACCTTGATAAACCTTGCCGTCAAATGCAGCAGCTTTAAGTTCAAATGCTTTGTTAGTTTTAGCAAATTCTTCAAACAAGCGAGCAGCTGCGCCCATGTCGTCTTCAGAAGTTGAGAAAGCTAAGATTGTTGGGCCAACAAGGTTGTCATTCAAGATATTGAATTGAGTATCTTGAAGAGCACGTTTAGCTAAAGTATTACGCACAACACGTGTAGCAACACCTAGTTTACGAGCTTCAACACGAAGAGCAGTTAATTGCTCAACAGTTAAACCTTGGTAGTCAGCAACAACAGCAGCAAATGCAGTAGAAGCAACTTCAGCTACTTCAGCTACGATCTGTTTTTTGCCTTCGATAAGAAGAGCCATTGTAAAACCTCCTAACGGTGATTTATGCACTTACAAAGAAGTACACTCCCAATTCGTAAGGCCATCACTGGACTTACACGCGGAGGATGAACAAATCACACCACCGCGTCTACTCGGACTGGACTTTTAAGAAGTGAGTTCCAAAGAACTCCCCTCGCCCGAGGTCTTTGACGCTGACAAATTTACATTTATCAATTCAAAGTTTGCCTAAGTTCGCAAAATACGACGAAGCGTTTCTTGCGTAAGTTTTAAAGTAGTACTTTAAAACTTACTCAGGGCTTTAAAATTCTTTTCTAAGTCAAACTTAGTTAGATACGTTTGCTACATCAATAGTAAGACCAGGACCCATAGTTGAGCTTAAAGTGATCTTTTTGATGTAAACACCTTTAGAAGTCGCAGGTTTTGCTTTCTTAAGGTCAGCTACAAGAGCTTCAACGTTTTGACGAACAGCAGCAGCTTCAAAGCCAACTTGACCGATCGCAGCGTGGATGATACCCGCTTTGTCTACACGGTAACGTGCTTGACCAGCTTTAGCGTTTTTAACAGCGCCAGCTACGTCAGGAGTTACTGTACCCACTTTAGGGTTTGGCATTAAGCCACGTGGACCAAGAATCGTACCAAGTTTACCTACAACGCGCATTGCATCTGGAGCAGCAATTACTACGTCGAAATCAAGGTTACCCGCTTGAATGCTTTCAGCAAGATCATCAAAACCAACGATGTCTGCGCCTTCAGCTTTAGCAGCTTCAGCAGCAGCACCTTGAGCAAACACAGCAACACGTACAGTTTTACCAGTACCTGCAGGAAGTGTAGTCGCGCCACGAACAACCTGGTCAGATTTACGTGGGTCAACACCTAGATTTACTGATACATCCAAAGATTCTTTGAATTTAGCAGCAGGAAGGCTAGTTAAAACTTGTACTGCTTCTTCCAAAGTGTAAACTTTGTTTGCTTCTACAGCAGCAGCAATGGCTTTTTGACGTTTAGTTAATTTAGCCATGTCTTATAGCTCCACTTCCAAGCCCATAGAACGCGCAGAACCAGCAATGGTACGTACACGTGCGTCTAAATCAGCACCAGTTAAATCTGGTTCTTTAGTAGTCGCAATTTCTTCTAACTGAGCACGAGTCAACTTACCAACTTTAGTTTTGTTAGGTACAGCTGAACCCTTTTGAATACCAGCAGCTTTCTTAAGAAGAATAGCAGCAGGTGGAGTTTTCATGATAAATGTGAACGACTTGTCGTTGTACACAGTAATCACTACAGGAATTGGAAGACCTGGTTCAACTTTTTGTGTAGCAGCATTGAATTCTTTACAGAATGCCATGATGTTAACACCACGTTGACCTAGTGCAGGACCAATCGGTGGAGATGGATTCGCTTTACCAGCTGGAACTTGCAGCTTGATATAGCCGTCAATCTTCTTAGCCATTTCAAATTACCTCTGGGTACAAACGCCGCTAGGCTCCCCAACGCTATTTATGTAACAATACTGTTACAACAACAATGCCCGATCCATAACAAATCGGGCGTTTTCAATCCAACTTAAATCAGTTCGCTTTTTCGACTTGACGAAATTCGAGCTCAACCTGAGTTGGACGATTGAATACATTGATTGTCAACGTCAAACGTGACTTCTCGTAAAGAACTTCTTCCACCACACCTTTAAAGTCGGTAAATGGACCATCAATAACGAGTAATTCTTCGCCTGGCTCAAACATCGTCTTAGGACGAGGTGCTTCACCAGTATTGCGTACACGCGCAAGAATCGCATCAGCTTCTTTTTGCGTAATTGGTGCAGGTTTCTCTGCTGTACCACCAATGAAACCCAATACTTTTGGACATTCTTTAACGATGTGCCAGGTATCATCATTCATTTCCATTTCGACTAATACGTAGCCAGGAAAGAATTTACGCTCTGATTTACGCTTCTTACCATCCTTCATCTCTACCACTTCTTCGGTAGGAACCAGGACTTCACCAAAGCTATCGGCTACAGCGCTACGCTGGATTCGATCATTAAGTGAACGCATCACTTGTTTTTCATAACCTGAATAGGCATGAATAATGTACCAACGTTTCATAGCTCTTTTACCCGATAAAAAACTTCATTAACCAGCCCAAGATGTAATCAAAACACCATAAAACAATGGCAGCGATTACAACAACAGCAAGAACATGCCAAGATGTGGATACCGTTTCCTGCTTAGTCGGCCAAGTCACACGACGCAGCTCAATTCGAGCGTCTTTCAACAAACGAACAAAGCCTTTGCCTTGATGGGTGGCGTATAATAAACCTAAAGCCACTACGATACAAGCCAAAATTATTCCAACGCGCACCCAAACACTATTGGCTGGTGCCCAATACGCTGGCAAATACTGCCCCCCTATGGCTGCACCGATTAACAAAATCAATGCGATAACCCATAGAACAATATCTAAAGGGGAACCAGAATTAACAACTTCAGCAGAATTATTTCTTTGTGGAATTGGCGCTTCGCTTAATGCGTCACGCGATTTATCATTCGACATTTTTGTACTCGTCGTAGGCTTCGCGACTTATTATATGACAATTTAACCAGCATCAAGCTTTTTTTTAAAAAAATGGCAGGCCAGGAGGGACTCGAACCCCCAACATTCGGTTTTGGAGACCGACGCTCTACCAATTGAACTACTGACCTACAGTACAAATCGGGAACTAAAGTCCCCGATCTGTAATTTCAACTTATGGTTGCTATTATGCAGTTACTTTAGCAACAACACCAGCACCAACTGTACGACCACCTTCACGGATCGCAAAACGTAGACCTGGGTCCATTGCGATTGGGTGAATCAATTCTACTGACATTTCTACGTTGTCACCAGGCATAACCATTTCAACGCCTTCTTTCAAAGAAATCGCGCCAGTTACGTCAGTTGTACGGAAATAGAACTGTGGACGGTAACCGTTAAGGAATGGAGTGTGACGACCACCTTCTTCTTTAGAAAGTACGTATACTTCTGCATCGAATTTAGTGTGCGGCTTGATTGTACCTGGTTTAGCAAGTACTTGACCACGTTGAACGTCTTCACGTTTAGTACCACGTAGAAGAACACCACAGTTCTCGCCTGCACGACCTTCGTCAAGCAATTTACGGAACATTTCTACGCCAGTTACAGTTGTCTTAACTGTATCTTTGATACCTACGATTTCAACTTCTTCACCTACTTTCACGATACCTGATTCAACACGGCCAGTTACTACTGTACCACGACCAGAAATTGAGAATACGTCTTCGATTGGCATCAAGAATGCTTTGTCGATTGCACGTTCTGGTTCTGGGATATAAGTGTCAAGCGCTTCAACAAGAGCAAGAACTGAAGATTCGCCATATTGACCAGCGTCACCGTTAAGCGCAGCCAAAGCTGAACCACGGATAACAGGAGTGTCATCACCAGGGAAGTCATAAGTAGAAAGAAGTTCACGAACTTCCATTTCAACCAGTTCAAGCAACTCTTCGTCGTCTACAAGGTCACATTTGTTCAGGAACACAAGGATGTAAGGTACACCTACTTGGCGAGACAAAAGGATGTGTTCACGAGTTTGTGGCATAGGACCGTCAGTCGCAGCACATACAAGGATTGCACCGTCCATCTGAGCAGCACCAGTGATCATGTTTTTAACATAATCGGCGTGTCCTGGGCAGTCTACGTGAGCGTAGTGACGAGATGGAGAATCGTATTCTACGTGTGAAGTATTAATGGTAATACCACGTGCTTTTTCTTCTGGTGCAGAGTCAATTGCTGCGTAATCTTTCGCTTCACCGCCGTAAGTTTTTGCACAAATAGTTGCAATCGCAGCAGTTAAAGTAGTTTTACCATGGTCGACGTGACCAATTGTGCCCACGTTTACGTGTGGCTTGTTACGTTCAAACTTAGCCTTAGCCATGTTCATCTTCCTCGTTTACGTCGAACACAATCCTGAGTAAAACCCAGCTCCGACATGTCGTTTAAAAAATCAAACACCCAATACTTGAAAAGCAGACTAATAAGCCTGCTTTTTAAAATCTTTGCAACAAAGTTGCCAAACTGTATCTGGAGCTCTTATCGAGATTTGAACTCGAGACCTCTCCCTTACCAAGGGAGTGCTCTACCACTGAGCTATAAGAGCAAATAAAAACTTCAATGGAGCGGGAGACGAGGGTCGAACTCGCGACATGTAGCTTGGAAGGCTACCGCTCTACCAACTGAGCTACTCCCGCACGATGTTGGTATAAACCACTTATCGAAGTCTTAAAATTGGTGGTGAGAGAAGGATTCGAACCTTCGAAGCTTACGCGACAGAGTTACAGTCTGTTCCCTTTGACCGCTCGGGAATCTCACCATTTTACACTTACTTCAGTGTTGTTCTTTTACCCCACTACCCAAACTTCTAAGATGGTGCCGGCACACGGATTCGAACTGTGGACCTACTGATTACAAGTCAGTTGCTCTACCAACTGAGCTATGCCGGCGTTTCTTAGTGTTTCGTACGTTTCGTATCGGAACGGTGTGCAGTTTAGCAAAACTTAGAATCCGTGCAAGTGTTTTTTTCAAAAAAACCGTCAAAAACTCATAAAATCAATCCGTTTGACGATAATTCAACCGCTTTGATCACTGCGCGAGCTTTTATTTGGGTTTCATTCCACTCAGATTCAGGATTTGAGTCATAAACCAGACCTGCGCCAGCCTGAACATAGACCTTATTTTCACGAATCACACAGGTTCGAATGGCAATCGACATGTCCATTTCACCATGCCAGCCTAAATAACCCACAGCCCCTCCAAAAATTCCGCGTTTGACCGGCTCGACTTCGTCAATAATTTCCATGGCACGGATTTTTGGTGCACCCGAAAGCGTACCTGCCGGGAAAGTGGCTTTAAACACATCCAGCGCATCGACATCATCGCGAACTTCACCCTGCACATTCGAGACAATATGCATGACATGCGAATAACGTTCGATCACCATCTTATCCGTGACCTGCACTTTACCGATTTTTGACACACGCCCAACATCGTTACGCCCCAGGTCAATCAGCATCAAATGTTCAGCAATCTCTTTTTCATCAGAAAGCAGATCTTGCTCAAGCGCCAAATCTTCTTCTTTGGTTTTACCACGTGGACGCGTCCCGGCCAAAGGACGCACAGTCGCAATGCCATTTTCCAGACGCGATAAAATCTCAGGTGAAGATCCTACGATATGAAATGGCTTTTGATTATCTAAAGTCCGCCCTTGAACCAGAAACAGATACGGTGATGGATTCAGATGACGCAAGGCACGATAGACCTGTAAAGGCTCGCCATCGAAGTCCGAGACCATACGATGCCCCGGCACTACCTGCATGACATCGCCCGCTTTAATATATTCCTTCACCTTGGCAATCGACTCGATAAACTTGTCATGCCCGGTTAAAGACTCAAAATGGGGAGCGGTATGTTTTTTGGCTTGCAGGCTGATCGGGGTTGCCAGCGTATTTTCCAGTTCATCCAATTGAGCCAGGGCTTTGGCATAGGCCTCGGGATCATTTGCATCTGCATGTACAATCAGGAACAAGGTGTCTTTTAAGTTATCAAACACAATGACGGTTTTAGACAGCATCATCCAGATATCCGGCAAACCGACCGGATCGGCTTCAGGCACATTTTTTAGGCGCGGTTCAATATAGCGTACCGAATCATAGCCAAAATAGCCCACCAGCCCCCCGGTGAAACTCGGTAAATCAGGCAAATCTTTTTGCGTCGGCACATGGAACTGCGCCTGAAAATCACGGATATACTGAAATGGGTCGCTACATGACTGAGTATCAACAGAACCATCCACCTGCTGAACGGTTAATACACCGCGGTTGCATGAAAAAACAGTGGACTCACCCAAACCGATAATGGAATAACGTGCCCAGTTCTCTCCTCCCTCGACCGATTCAAACAGATAGGCCTGACTGTGGTCTTTCAGACGTGCAAATACGGATAATGGAGTTTCGGTATCGGCCAAACGCTGACGATAAACCGGAATCAGGTTATAACCCTCAGATTTTAACTGTTCGAATTGAGCTTGAGTTGTCATGAGTATTCTCTATGTTTTCGATATGGCTGGTTTAAGTTTGTTTTCCTGTAATCTGACTTAGTTTCGCCATCGAAAAACCATACAATTTCTCATTCCACTATCCTTAATTTTCACTTATTGCGCAAGTAATTCTGTTAAATCATCAACCACTTGTTGCGGCTGGCAATCATGAATATCTTCACCATGATTATAGCCATAGCTCACCACAATACAATCAACTCCCGCACGTCTTGCTGCTTCGACATCATTACTAGAGTCACCAATCATTAAGGTTTCTGCCGCAGTGACATTATATTCATCAACACAAAACAGCAGTTGCCGTGGATGAGGTTTACGCTCTTCAAAACGGTCCCCACCAATCACATCGACAAAATAATGATTCAACCCCAAGGCTTCAACAATCGCACGTGCCGGCTGTTCCGGTTTATTGGTGACACAAATCATTTGCTTATTGCAGCTTAAACCCCAGTCAAGAAATTCGACTACCCCTTTAAAAGGCTGGGTATCCACACAGGGATCTGCATTATAAATACTTAAAAAAGTCGCCAATAATTGCTGATGCTGTGCAGGATCGACCTTTCCGGTAAGATATTGCAAAGTGCTATGGCAAAAAACAGAGGTGCCCTTACCGATCCAGGTACGCACCTGTTGCTCAGTCACGGTCGGCAATTGCAAGACATTGAGACTCATGTTCATGGCCCGGTATAAATCTGATGCCGAGTCAACCAAGGTACCATCCAAGTCAAATAAAATCAGTTTACGGCTTGCAAGTTTTGCTACAGACATCATTTCCCTCTTATGATTGATTTCGACCGCACAGATACAATAAAGGCATGCGATTGCATGCCTTTATTGTATGTCGCGTGCAGGCTTATTTAAAGAACAACCAGGCAATGATTGCAAGGATAATCAATACAACAATGGAGATTAGGCCCACCGATGCATTTTTCTGCTCTTCCTTGACTTGCTCTACACGTGATACCGGTGTTTCAACCGCGATAGGTATTTGCTTCTCGGGAATTGTACTCAAGTCTACACCTTCAGGAATAGGTGCAGGTTTCGGGATGGCAACCCCTTGTGGCATACCATCACGACTCAGCTGAACGCTGGCATCGCGCTCGGTCAGTTCAGGCATGCCCTGATCATTCATTTGCTGTGCTGCGGTCTTTAGCACTTCAGTTTCTACAGGCTGTTTAACTGCTGGCCCTTCCTGATTTAATGCAGCGACAGTCTGTTCAATCTCAAGCGGCACGTCTATTGCTTGAGCAGGTTCTAGAACTGAAAATTTCAGGCTTGCGAACTGAATGATATCCCCTTCTTTTAACAAGGTTTCATGTTCAATACGTACATCATTGACAAAGGTGCCATTGGATGAGTTTAAATCTTGCAGCCATAAGGCTTGGTCTTTGAGCAAGAAAGCCGCATGTTTACGGGAAATTTCCCCGGCCTGCAATACGATATCTGCACTCTGATGGCGCCCGACCAACATATCACGGTCGATGCTGATTTCCTGTCCCGTTAATTCACCAGTAATTGCTTGTATTTTCCAAGTCATGAAATGCACTTCTCTTTGTGATTTTGAATCATCATATCACGGCAAATATTCAATTCTTTAGCCACGCTGTCAAGAACCAGAACGAATCGTGGTTGTGGTCACGGTATTTTTGGTTTTTTTAACCTCGGTCACCGGCATAGCAACACTTTGTTTCTGCACTACCGGTTCTATCGCAATCGGTGTGCTAAATGTGGCTGTATTGGGCTGATTTTGGGTTGCTGATGGCAATGTTTGATAAGGAGAGGCTTTCGGTGCCGATGAGGTAACCGGAATGCGCTGCTGATAAATATCTTCTACATTTTCAGGTAATTTGGCAAAAGTACCATCCTGATCCATGGCCAACTGCAAGCTGTACAATTGGCTATAACGCTGCTGCGACAAACGGCGCACATCATTCTTATCTCCAACAATCGTGGGATGGATAAAGACCAGCAAATTGCGCTTCTCATTGGATTTGGCATCGGCACGGAAGAGACGCCCCAAACCAGGTATTGCACCCAAACCCGGTACCGACTGACGGCTATGAATCGAGTTGTCGGAAATCAAGCCACCCAAAACAATAGTCTGTCCATGTTCTGCCAGAATCGAGGTTTTAATGGCACGCTTGCTGGTCACCAGATCCTGGGCCTGACCTTTGTCCTGTACCGCAGAAACTTCCTGCTCGACTTCAAGACGCACCGAACCACCCTCCCCAATATGCGGCACCACTTTTAACGTGACGCCAACATCCTTGCGTTCTACCGTGGTATAAGGATTCAACCCTGCTGAAGTCGTTGTTGCAGAACCGGTCACAAACGGCACGTTCTGTCCCACTACAATATAGGCCTCTTCATTATCCATGGTGACAATGGAAGGTGTCGAGAGCAGATTGGACTTGGTTTTGCTTTTTAGCGCCTGAATCAATGCGCCATAAAGTTTGCGTGAACCGTTATCGCTTTCCCTGTAATCACCAAGTAACAACGAGGTACCGGTTCCCAAATTGGCCGCAGCACCTGCCGCACCACCGGCTACATATCCGGCGGCAAGCTCGGCAATACTTGCACCGACATTGCTAAAATTAATTAAGCCGACGCCGTTGGTCAGATCACCCAAAGCCCACTGCACACCCAGCTGATCGGCATCATTGCCTTCCACTTCAATAATGGCGGCTTCAATCAGGACCTGTTGACGACGGATATCCAGCTGCTGAATGGCCGATTCAATTTCACGCATCAGTTGTGGATCAGCTTTCACCACCAATGAATTTTGGCTGTCATCAGCAATAATACTGACGCCATTAGCATTAAAACTGGTGATGCTATTCTGATTACTAGTATTTGATCCTGCACCCAGATTAATACTTGGGGTCGAAATACTGGAAGAACTGCTACCAGATGAACTACTGCCCGAATTGTTATTGTTTGAATTGTTCATCACATTATTGTTTGATGAACTATTTGAATTGGATGAACCGGATAACGACTGACCAGACACCAAGCCCTGTAAGATTTCCGCCAGATTTTTGGCACTGGCATATTTTAAGCGAAACACTTTTAAACCACCCAAACGATCTGCTGCTGGCACATCCAGCATTTCAATCATCTGGCGGATGCGTTTGCGTGTTGCGGTGTCACCTTTCAATACAATGCGGTTGGTCCGGGTATCTGCAATGATGCGGATACGGGAACCTTTTAAATCTCTGGCTGCGCCGGTAGAGCTCATAGATTCCAGCAAACCAATCATTTCTTCAGCCTGACTGGATTGCAGGCTCACCGCTTCAATGTCATTTTGTCCGGTACCATCCAGATTACGGATAATGGTTTCCAGCTGATAAATGTTACTGGCACGGTCTGACACAATCAGTGCATTGGTTCCAGCCACTGCCGATAAATGGGCAAATTGCGGCATCAATGGACGGATGGCAGGAATCAGGTCATTCGGGTTGGTATTTTCCAGCCAGATCACCCGTGTGACAATTTGATCACCAGTCGCACGGTGCTTGCTGTCAAAAGGCACACCGGAACTTTTGACATTGCTATCTGGAACCAGTTTGATGGTATTGCCTGAAGGAATGGCGACCACACCATTCACGTTCAATACGCCCAGAAACAGATCGTAGACTTCGGCTTTATTTAAAGGCTTATTGGAAATGACCGTGACATTGCCGCGCACACGCGGATCAACAGCAAAATTCTTCCCGGTAATATCGGCCACTTCATTAATAAATGCAGTTAAATCAGCATCTCGTAAGTTGATTTTCCATGTTTGCGCTTGAGTAGAGGTACTCACCATAGCAATCAGGGGTGCAGCCGCGAATAAAGCCCACACTGGACGATGATTAAATAAAGCCATAAAGTTCCGTGCTTCCTAATCCTGTAAGGTGACGATGCATCACTTAAAAATTTTGTTGTATGGTCATCACTTGATCACCACGCTTTATTTCTATTTTGACCTGACCTTCACGTCGAGCCTGTTCCAGCAGCTGGGCATCACTTTGCCCCTGCCCCACAGCCTGTCCATTTAAAGACATGATGCGGTCACCTGGTTGCAGTCCCAGCTTACTGCGCAATGCCGCTGGCGTTCTTGCCGTAACTTCATAGCCCCCACTCGCTGCATTGACCCCCATATCTTTTAAATACTGATCACGGTCTTCCTGTATCTTCTGCACCGCCTGCCCTAAAGCATTTTGTTCCTGACTGGGCATAGGCGGTGTGGTCTGATTATTCATCGGTAAGCTGTTTGTTGCTACAGGCGGAATAATGCTCTGATCCAGACCATTTTCCATACCTTTGAATTGTAGTTCTCGCGTAGTCCCATTACTTTGACGCAACACTACCCGATCCCAGTACACTTCAGCCAACTGATAAGAGGTCGGGGCAATATTTTCACCCACCTGATAGCGATCGGCCTGATCATTGACTTTAATGACTGCGGAGGAAAACTGATTGGGATGACCAACCACCACACCTTGCAAAATCAAATTAGCCGTGTCTTCTGCCGCAGCTGTTCTACCTGCTTCCTGAAACAGGGCAAATGAAGAAATATTGGGTACCTGTGGCTGGTGTGAACCCAGCTCAACACGGTCCAGCTGCATGACCTGAGGCGGCGCCACCAGCAGCCAAAAAATGTTTGCCAACTTCCAGCATAAATATAAAATCAGCAGGACCAAAAATAAGGGAGCAATCCGGTCTGTCTGCTTCCAGTTGAGTTGTTGAATTTTTTCTAACCACTGATTCATTATTAGAGGCCACCTTTAAACAAAGGTTGGCGCGAACTCACCACATAGGTATCCAAACCAGCTTTACCATTATAGGAAGAGATATTCAGCAGCAGACGTTGAGTCAACCGCAGATCGAGCATCACGTTTTGATCCAGTTCCAATGCCATCAGCTTTTGATCACGCTGATCCCGGATATCAAAAACCAGCTTATTATTTTCATCCGACAATTTTCCTTTCAAGGAAGGAATATTCATTCGGTCCTGACGCTGGGCATAATTATAAACCAGCTCGCCGCCCGCCCATTGCAACTGACCTTCAGCCCCGGCAAAACCCTGTTCTTTTTTAAAAGAAAAATTGATATCCTGCAATTGGATGGCATTGGCCGGCCACTGCCATTCTACCAGATGTTTCAGCGTTTCCGGCGCAACCTGGCCATTCAAGTCATGGACCATTATTTTTTTGCCAAAACCATAGCCAACAACAGCATCCAGCTGGGTATTCCCACTATGTAACTCTATGTTTGCCCCCAAACGCAGCAAAAAAATATCCAGAGGACGTGTTTTCCAACTCAACGACCCGGTTAAATTACCCTTCTGCCAATCTGCTTGCCCCTGCCAAATATTACCGCTGACGTTTTGTAAAATCTGGTTGTTTTTATAAAATTTTGAAATCAGCCAAGCCGCTGGAATTTGGAGTAATATGAACATTAAAAAGATGCTGACGGAGAAAATCCACCAGGTGATATATTTGGGTTTTTTAATCATCCCACCACGACCCACATGTCAATTATTCTTCCCTTAACACGAATATTATATTTCTACCCCATTATGCACACTTTTTTCTCAACGCCAATTCCAAGTGATAAAAAATAGATATAAAAAAACCACGCTTAAAAGCCTGGTTTTTTTAATTTAATTCGATTAGATGACTATCTGATGAATATTTCCATCAAATGAGAAAATCTTCTAATTTTGCACCACTTTCAAGTTCTGCAACCAACCAGCGCGGTTGTTTACCACGACCAGTCCAAGTATCTGCTGAATTCTTTTTGCTGCGATAACGTGGTTCTACAGATTTGCGTGTACTTTTCTTACGTTTGGTGGCACCAAACTCTAAAATTTGTTCAATGCTTAAACCAACGTTATCAGCAATGTCCAAAATTTGCTGATAGGCATCTTCAACTGCCTGATCATTTTTAGAAGCAATTAATGCTTCAGCTTCAACTTGTAAACGCTTTAACTCTTCAACAGATAAATTACTAATGTCAGGCATCATATTAACTCCAAAAAAGGCTTTATATTTTTTTAATTAAAACTAGCTCATAATATTTTTATTATTTAAAACATTCAATAGAATTTTTTAAATAATAAAAATTAGCTAAATAGATTTTACAGCCCACTATATTGGAAAAACCTTAATTTAAAATTAAATGTTTTACGCTTAACTCAATTTCTGTAATTTTATGGCGAATAATTTCTGGTATTTCCGTTTTAAGCATGTTGTGCTTATTTACACAAACAATCACTGCTTCTGCCACGGCAACAGTTTTTTGTTGCGACTCGCTCCATAATAAATAGCTCATACGAAAGGCACTATTACGAATTTCCTCAACACGCACACCAATTTTAAGCTGGTCTGGATAAAATAGCGGACTAATATATTTGCATTGGTTAGAAGCAACCACTGTATAAACATCCTGTGCAAAAATATTCAAGACATCCATATAAAAAATGCGGGCACTTTCGATATAACGATAATACATCACGTTATTTACATGCCCAAATGCATCCATATCGCCCCAAGCAACAGACTGATCATAAATCACCGGATAATCGGACAGAGTGAGCATATTTCTTACCTTTATATTTTTATTTCAACAAAATTTGCATTATTTTCAAAAATTAAATTTAACTGCTTAATCAAATCATCCTGACCTTTTAAAGTAGATTTAATTCTTAAATAATTCATCATCACATTATCTGGGTATAACTCCAGCAATTGGTCAGCTTCAGCCGCTCTTGCAGTAGCGGTATATACATGCCACTTCACAAAGGCAAATACAGGTAAAGAAGGATATTTACTTTCCCAATAGTCAATTCGTTGCTCAACCATTAAATAATCCGGACTTTGCTTTAATAATTGCTGCTGGAACCATAAATAAAAAACGTCTTGATTAAACTGTTGATCCAGTAAATGTAAGACCAAGGCTTCATGCTGCTGGCTCATTTCCGGCATACGTGATAACAGCTTTAACCATAACACTTTAATCTCATAATCACGGCTATAAATCTGGTCCTGCAAGTCTAAATAGCGCTGTTGCAAATTTTGCAAACTTTCGATATTAGCCTGATCAAAATTAACCAATAATTGCTGTAACCATTCCCGTTTTTTTTCTGTGCCCAGATGTCCATATTTAGTCGAGCGTAAATACATCCAGGGAAACTGAATGGCAAACTTTTCCCATAAA
This sequence comes from Acinetobacter sp. YH01022, assembly GCF_013420235.1. NCBI lineage: Bacteria > Pseudomonadati > Pseudomonadota > Gammaproteobacteria > Moraxellales > Moraxellaceae > Acinetobacter > Acinetobacter sp. YH01022. Next base: position 90,015 of record NZ_VOYP01000010.1, read on the forward strand.
CTGGTTAATCTTAAATCATATGCACTTTTTACATCTTTTAACCAAGGTGAAAGCTCATGTTGATTTAAGAATTCAAGATGGGTTAATGCTTGCTCACCATCATTTTGCGACAGGTAAATTTCTATGCGCTGTATTTCGGCCAATTCAAATGCCATGGCATTACTTTGGTTTAAGATGGCAAGCGCTTGGGGATATTGCTGCTGCATCCAATACAAACGTGAACCAATAATCCCCTTTAATAAACCCGATTGAGAAAAGACGTTTTGAATAAATTGATGTTGATCTTGTGCCGCCTCTAATAACCAAATTACTGCCAACTGTTCATAAGGGTGCAAGTTTTTAAAATTAAAAACCGTTTCCAGCTTTCGTTGTTCCCGGGTTAAATAACGTTTAATGAGCAACCACAATAATTGGATCAACAGGCTTAAACTGGCCAGAATAATAAACATAATCCAGATATTGGTTTGAATTTGCCATTCACGCCAGTATAAATAAACATAACCTGCGCCATACCCATAACTTAAAACACTTAAACCTGCGATAATAAGTAGGCTGATAAAAGCATAGGCCAGTAAAATCTGCTTCATGAATTTATCATCCCAATAATGCACGTGTATTTAAACTAGGCGTAGGCAAAGCCGTAAATCCTTTGATCTTCTGGATATTCTGAATCAGCTGTCGCGACTTCTCATCGGGGATTTGATTTAATAATTGAATAATTTCAGTCAGGGATTTTTGATACTCTAAATATTGCCCCTGTTTTAAGGCTTGTTGCGCAACGAGCAGTCGGAGCTGCGCTTCTTTTAAAATTAACGGACGCTGCATAAGCGCCGTAGCAGGTTGTTTCGCAGGTTCAATCACCAGCCAGCGTTGCCAGAAAGATTTACCCGATGCCTGGCTCGCGTTTAATTGGGGTGCATGTAACTCTTGGGCCAGCGCAGCATCAAGTTGCTGAATAAGCGCATCCACTTTGATTTGCTGAGCCATCCGCTCACTGACAAAATGCTGAATAAGCTGATGATCTTTGGCAATAACCTGATGCAGACTTTGCTTCAATGGTGCCGCAAGGGCATATTGCTCAAGACTTTGATCCAAACGGGTTAATTTATCCAGAGCTGCGGTAAATTGTTGTTGCTGCAACATAAATTCAATTAATTCTAGTTGCTGTTTAATCACCACAACTGGATCAATACTTGCTGCCTGAATGGTTTTTAAATTCTCTGCAGCCTGCGAACTTGCCGGTGCAGACTCTCCTGTCAGCATGACTTTGCGCTGTAAAGCGACAAATTGATCATTTAAATTTGCATTATTCTGTTCGATTCGATGCAGACTGGTATTTAATTCTGTTTGTTGTGCAGTAAGATTGAATAAGTCATAACTTAATTTAGCAATCCACAGTAGACTTAAAATAAATAATAAAATGAGTATTTTCTTCATGTGTTCCCTTGCACAACAACAAGCTTCTGCAGAATTGAATCTGTTTTTAAATCAGGTAGTCGCGTGATATTAAAACATGTTGCATGATTTTTTTTATAATTCGAAACAACTTGATACAGGCGCTCCCCTAAAACCAAATAATGCCCTCTTGCAATAAGGTGCCTCTGATGTTGCATGAGCTGAATCCAGTTTAACCAACCCGCTTCGCTACTGACTACCATAGCATACTGTTTTTGTTTTTCTAATAAAGATAATACATTAGCTAAATCTTGCTGAGTAAATACAGGACAACGGCGCTCATATAAAACAAAATTTAGAATTCGCATGCCTTGCTGTTTTAACTGATCCATCATAAACATCCGCCCCCCTTCACCACGCCAAAAAGCCAGACACTGACCTGAATTGAGGGTTTGTAAAACAGGAAGCTGTAACATTCCTTCCGATGTTTCAACTTTGGGGACTTCGGCAGAAATACCATATTGTGCCAGAGCCTGAGCAGTGCGATCCCCGACCGCAATCCACTGAATATGTTTAAGCTGATCCAGCGTTATGCATGATTGTTTTAAATAATCCATGCCGATTTGCACGGCCGTGGGACTCACCACCACAATCACCTGAGCAGCAGGCAATTGCTGATAAAGTTCAGACAAGTCAGCTGACCAGGGTCGAGGCAGCAATTGCAATAAAGGTAAATCCAACACCTCAATTTGAGCCATACGTAAGGCATGACTCAAACTTTCTGCACGGTCCTGCGGACGTGTATTGATAAACAGCATATTAATATAGGGCTTTCAATAAATCGCCAGCGCCTTGTTCAACTAATTTTTGCGCTAGCATTTCACCCAGCTCTACAGCCTGTTCAGGTGTTCCGCTCAGTTTAGCTTTTAATAAAGTCGCACCATCTACACTACCAACACGACCTTCAATATGTAATTGACCTTCAATTAAAGTCGCATGCCCTGCAATCGGGACCTGACAGCCCCCTTCCAAATAGGCATTAAATGCGCGTTCTGCACGTACACACACATCAGTTTCGCGATGTAACAGTGGTAAAATAAGCTCCAGCACAGCCTGATCTGCCGCACGACATTCCAGACCAAGCGCCCCCTGTCCAACTGCCGGCAAGCTCACTTCCGCTGGCAGCGTATGACGAATACGTTCAGCCAGCCCCAAACGCTTTAAACCCGCACTTGCCAAGATAATAGCATCATAAAGACCTGCATCCAGTTTGGATAAACGCGTCCCCACGTTACCCCGTAAATCGATAATTTCCAAATCGGGACGGGCTTTTAAAATCTGGCTTTTACGACGCAGGCTCGATGTACCCACTTTGGCGCCTTGTGGCAAGTCATCAAAACTTGCATAAGTATTAGACACAAAGGCATCCAGCGGATCTTCACGCTCACAGATCACCGCAAGGCTCAGTCCTTCAGGCAAAGCCATCGGCACATCTTTCATTGAATGCACCGCCAAGTCTGCACGGCCATCCAGCAGGGCTGCTTCCAGCTCTTTAACAAAAAGTCCTTTTCCGCCAATCTTGGCTAAAGGCGTATCCAGAATTTTGTCACCTTGGGTGACGAAGGTCACTAACTCAACTTTAAGATCCGCATGTAATGCTTCCAAACGGGCACGAATATGTTCCGCCTGCCATAAAGCAAGCGGGCTTTGTCGAGTTGCAATCTTCAAAATCTTCATAAATCCAAGAAACAGTCAATAAGTGCGTTAGTGTAAACTTAACGTGCTGACTGGAAAATGCAAGTAAATTTGCATTCTCCTTGTCACCTAAATTTATGAAAACAGATTTAGATCTTTTGGATGCGTTCTCTTAAATTGGGCAGATGACGTCGGCTGACCGCCAGGCGTTCTTCCAGTTCACGGCAACGCACTTGATACTGTCCCGAACTGATCACTTCAAGACCATCCAGGAAATGTACTGAAACCAAAGCATTGCGATGAATTCGAATAAACTGGTCGCCAAATTCGTTTTCCAGATCTTTTAAGGTTTCATCGATCAGTACACTGCCATTTTTATGCCGTACCGTGACATATTTTTGATCTGCCAAAAAATAATAAATATTTTCTACAGGGATCAATTCCACACCACGATAGGTTTTCGCAACAATCTGATGGCGTTTTATATTGAGTTCGTCCATATCTTCTTTTTGTTTTAAGTTGCTCATTTGTGCTTGAGTCAGTTTTGTTAAATGATCTAATACCTGTTGCAATTCCTGCTGCATCACCGGTTTTAGCAAATAGCCTTCTGCATGCGACTTAAATGCCTCCAAAGCATGTTCATCATAAGCCGTACAAAAAACAATGGCGGGCATAGGATCAAGCTGGCGCAAATATTCAGCACAGCTCAAGCCGTCCATTTCAGGCATTTGAATATCTAACAGTACTACATCCGGCTCATAGAATTGAGTCATTTCAATTGCTTGCTGCCCATAACTTGCAGTGGCAACCACCTGATGTCCCAATTGCGTAACTAAACGTGACAAGCGCTCTACGGCGAGAGGTTCATCATCGCAAATCAGGATGTCCATTTCTCCTCCTTCACAGTCAACATCATTTTTTTTATAGGTTAACTATGATCTTTTATTTATATCGATATTGCACAACTGTGGTAAATATTCCCTTCCCCGCGTATGTCTGAAAAGTTGCAGAGTGCCCATAATAAGCTTCAAGCCGCTGCTTAACATTTTCAACTGCAATACCATGTCCCTGTCGTAAATTTATTTTATCCTGTGCATAAGGATTAGTAATGACTATATTGACTTGATTTTGCAATATTTCAATCAATATGCTTATCGTACTCTTTGTTAGAAATTTTTCAACTCCATGAAAAATACTATTTTCCACTAAAGGTTGTAAAGTTAATAAAGGAATTTGTATCTGAGAAAATAGAACTTCATCGTCATATTTCCACTCTACCTGTAAGCGATCCCCCAAGCGAATCTGTTCAATGGCCAGATAACGCTGGCACAGTTCAATTTCATCTTTTAAGCGCACCAGTTTAAGTTCTTTAAAACTGGCCCGAAATAACTGTGATAAATTCAGTAACATTTGTTCCGCTTTATCCGGATCAATGGTAATCAGACTGATCACCGTATTTAAGCTATTAAATAAAAAATGCGGATGGATCCGCGCCTGCATGGCCTGAATACGTGCGTTTAATTCACTGTTTTGCTGACGCGACCATTGCTCACGCATATAAAGATAGCGAAAACAAAAACTTCCAATCAGCACCCCATAACTGAGATGTAATCCAGCGCCATCGAATAAAACCTGTAACGTCAAATGCTGGAATTGAAAATTTTGTCCAAAGAAAATAACACCGTTCAACACCACCGTGGTCAATAACACAATAATCTGCAGTAAAACAAAGCCCGCAACCAGGGTCTGCCCAAAACTGAAGTGCTGGATTTTGCTCTGCAGGCGCTCAATCAAGGCAACAAAAGCCAGTAAAACCCAATCAATGAACAATATATATTGCAGCAGACGACCCACACTTAAAGCCGTCCAGGATTGTGCTTCTGCCAGAGCCAAGATGACCGCCAAAATATTGCTGGCAATAAATAATTCAATTAGATGTTGCCAATGCCCTATTTTCGTAAAAAAATAGGCGTCATTGTTTTTCCGATCATCTGTATAGGTCGAAGCTGGATCGCTTTGTTTTTCGGCAAGTGATTCTGAATTTGCTATACTCTTGTTCAAATTACTGCTTTTTATTTTATTGAGCCGATATGACCACATCTTCTAATTCCTCAAATCCGTCACAAGCCCAAACTTCGGGTATGTGGGGCGGTCGTTTCTCTGAAGCTACTGACGCATTTGTTGCTGAATTTACAGCATCTGTTCAATTTGACCAACGCTTTTATAAACAAGATATTGCAGGTTCTATTGCGCATGCAACCATGCTTGCCAAAGTAGGCGTTTTAACAGAACAAGAACGCGATGACATCATTAACGGCCTAAACACCATTAAAGCTGAAATTGAAGCAGGTGAATTCGAATGGCGCATTGACCTAGAAGATGTGCACATGAATATCGAGTCGCGCTTGACCAGTCGTATTGGCATCACCGGTAAAAAACTGCATACCGGTCGTAGCCGTAACGACCAGGTGGCGACAGACATCCGTTTATATGTACGTGATGAAATTGATGCGATTTTAGAGTTATTGCAAAAATTACAAAAAGGCATTTTGGGTCTGGCGGCGAAAAATACCAATACCATTATGCCGGGCTTTACCCATCTGCAAACCGCTCAGCCTGTGACTTTTGGTCACCACTTGATGGCGTGGTTTGAAATGCTGGTACGTGACTCTGAACGTTTAATTGACTGCCGTAAGCGTGTGAATCGCTTGCCGCTTGGTTCTGCTGCACTTGCAGGTACCACTTATCCGATCGAGCGTGAATACACCGCACAGCTTTTAGGTTTTGAAGCCGTGTGTGAAAACTCGCTGGATGCCGTGTCTGACCGTGACTTCGGTATTGAATTCAATGCTGCTGCATCTTTAATTATGATGCACTTGTCACGTATGTCTGAAGAAATGATTCTGTGGACTTCTGCGCAATTCAAATTTGTCAACATTCCAGACCGTTTCTGTACCGGCTCTTCAATCATGCCGCAAAAGAAAAATCCGGATGTTCCAGAGTTGATTCGTGGTAAGACTGGCCGCGTATACGGCGACTTGATGAGTCTATTAACGCTGATGAAAGGTCAACCTTTGGCCTATAACAAAGATAACCAGGAAGATAAAGAACCATTATTTGACGCAATCGATACTGTTCGTGGTTCATTGATGGCTTTTGCCGACATGATTCCTGCACTGGTTCCAAATATCGAAATCATGCGTGAAGCAGCGCTTCGCGGTTTCTCGACTGCAACTGACCTTGCAGATTATCTGGTGAAAAATGGCGTGGCATTCCGTGATGCACATGAAATTGTCGGTAAAGCAGTTGCGCTAGGTGTGCAAGAAGGTAAAGACCTGTCTGAATTGACACTTGAACAGCTGCAACAGTTCTCTGGTCTGATTCAAGCTGATGTGTTTGAAAAAGCCTTGACGCTTGAAGCCTCTGTCAATGCACGTAACCACATTGGTGGTACGGCACCTGCACAGGTTGAAGCAGCGATTGCTCGTGCTTACGCTCGTTTAGAAAAACTCTACGCTTAAGGAAAACGGATATGTCTCGACAAGTTTTTTGCCGTAAGTATCAAACAGAAATGGAAGGTTTAGACTTTGCTCCCTTCCCGGGGGTAAAGGGTCAGGAACTGTTTGACACCGTGTCCAAACAAGCCTGGCAGGAATGGCTCAAGCATCAAACTACGCTCATCAATGAAAAACGCCTAAACGTGTTTGAACCGGATGCGAAAAAATTTCTTGAAGAACAGCGTGAGAAATTCTTTAACAATGATGAGTCACTGGAAAAAGCTGAGGGCCTAAAGCCTGAGGCGTGATTAAGCGGAGCACTGCTCCGCAAGGCAAGAGCTTTGCTCGCGCAGGCTTTAATCTAAAAAGAATCCCCAATAAAGGGGATTCTTTTTTAAGCTGATCTGAATTTTACGCAAGACAAGCGAAGCGCGTAGTTTTGATTGTCAAAAGGGAATCTCAAAAGATTCCCTTTTTAGCTGAGGAAGCTATTCACTTAAATCCATGCTAACAATATTCGTTTCCGGGTAATTTAATTGTCAAAAACATTTCTTATAAGGCTTTTTTATTTTTTCTGAAAATCCCAATTAGGCATTCATTTTCTATTTATTTGGTAAGGCGGATTCAAGCGGCAAGTGCAACAGTATAAAAACCAGCCATAACTTCACTCGGTGTATGCCAACCTAGTGTTTTTCTAGGACGATGGTTGAGTGCAAATTCTATCTGCTCTATTTGTTCGTTTA